>JBBQFE010000084.1:0-9044 GCA_038321605.1 Mycobacteriales bacterium
GCGCCCAAGGTCCTCGAAGGCTTCGGCTTCGGCGCCGCCACGCTGGCGATGTTCATGCGGGTCGGCGGCGGCATCTTCACCAAGGCCGCCGACGTCGGCGCAGACCTCGTCGGCAAGGTCGAGGCGGGCATTCCAGAGGACGACCCGCGCAACGCCGCCACCATCGCCGACAACGTCGGTGACAACGTCGGTGACTGCGCGGGTATGGCTGCAGACCTCTTCGAGTCCTACGCGGTCACGCTGGTCGCCTCGCTCATCCTCGGGTCGGTCGCGTTCGGCACCAAGGGCCTGCTGTTTCCGTTGATCGTGCCGGCCATCGGCGTGCTCACCGCGATCATCGGGGTGTTCATCACCCGAGCCAAGGCGGGCGAGAGCGGTCTGACCACCATCAACCGCAGCTTCTACATCTCAGCCGCCATCTCCGCCGTTCTCTGCGCGGTGGCAGCGTTCACCTACCTGCCGAGCACGTTTGCGAAGTTCAAGGGCGTCAACGCCGACATCGTCGCGACCAGCGGTAACCCGGCGGTCATCGCGTTCATCGCGGTGATCATCGGCATCGTGCTCGCAGCCGTCATCCTCTGGCTCACCGGCGTCTACACCGGCACCGAGGGCAAGGCGGTGCAGGACGTCGGCAAGAGCTCGCTCACCGGTGCGGCCACCGTCATCCTCTCCGGCATCTCGGTGGGTTTCGAGTCGGCTGTCTACACGGCACTGGTGATTGCCGCCGCCGTCTTCGGTGCCTTCCTGCTGGGTGGCGCGTCGGTCTCGGTTGCCCTGTTCGCGGTGGCACTCGCCGGCTGCGGCCTGCTCACCACGGTGGGCGTGATCGTGGCCATGGACACCTTCGGTCCGGTGTCGGACAACGCGCAGGGCATCGCCGAGATGTCAGGCGATGTGAGCCCGGACGGCGCCCAGATCCTCACCGAGCTGGACGCGGTCGGCAACACGACCAAGGCCATCACCAAGGGCATCGCGATCGCCACGGCGGTGCTCGCGGCGACCGCCCTGTTCGGGTCCTACCAGGACGCGATCAGCCAGGCGGTCACCAAGTATCAGACTGCCGATCAGGTGTCGACCTTCGTCCGCAACTCCTTCGCCAACACGATCGTCAGCCCGAACACGCTGGTCGGTGTGATCATCGGTGCCGCGGTGGTCTTCATGTTCTCGGGCCTCGCGGTGAACGCGGTGTCCCGGGCCGCCGGGGCAGTGGTGTACGAGGTGCGCGCGCAGTTCCGCAACCACCCGGGCATCATGGATGGCACCGAGCGCCCCGAGTACGGCCGGGTGGTCGACATCTGTACCCGCGACTCGCTGCGCGAGCTGATCACGCCAGGTCTGCTCGCGGTGATGGCCCCGATCGCGGTGGGCTTCGGCCTCGGCGTCGGACCGCTGGCCGGTTACCTCGGCGGCGCCATCGCGACCGGCACCCTGATGGCGGTGTTCCTGGCCAACTCCGGTGGTGCCTGGGACAACGCCAAGAAGCTGGTCGAGGACGGCATCCACGGCGGTAAGGGTTCAGACGCCCACGCCGCGACCGTGATCGGTGACACCGTGGGTGACCCGTTCAAGGACACCGCCGGTCCGGCGATCAACCCGCTGATCAAGGTGATGAACCTGGTGTCGGTGCTCATCGCGCCGGCCGTCGTGCAGCTGTCCATCGGCAAGGACGCCAACGGCCCGGTGCGGGTCATCATCGCCCTGGTGGCGGTGGCGATCATTGTGACCGCGATCGTGGTGGCCAAGCGTCGGGCGTCTGCGTTGAACGACGACCCGGCAGCCGCCGGCGCCACGGTCTAGCCCGGCCAGGCGCGGTGCGGCCCTGCGTTGGCGCCGCGCCAACGGCGCCAGCCGCGCCAGCCGCGCCAGCGGCGCCAACAGGCGCTCCCGTCCGTCCCGCTGCTGGTGAGTGATCATCCCCGCATTTCCGGTCGAATCCGGGTCTCTGAGCCCGAGAACACGCCACTCATGCGGGGATGATCACCGGGCGACGGAAGGTGCGTCACAATTCGGCGTGCAGTTCTCCCTGTTCGGTGCAGAGGCCGCGGATCCACAGATCCGCGATCTCGACGGCCTGCTGCTCGCCGGCGGGGACTGGGTCCGCACCGATCGGGCCACCGCTGCCAGGCTCTCGGTGCTGGTGGACGACCTGTGGCGAGCCGAGGCCCTCGAGGCCGAACTCCGCGCCCGCTCGCTGTCCCCCGACACCGCGCCCGCGCCTGGCGACAAGATCGCCGTGCGCACTGATATCACCGAGTCCCTGGTCGGCGAGGCGGCTCGCTGGACCCGCGGCGCCTCGCTCCGGCTGCCGGTCGACCTGGCCCTCACCGCGTCCGGGTTACGGCTGTGGGCGATGGCCACCGGACGTACCGACGAGTCCGGGTACCTGTTCGGGGTGGCCGACATCGACTCCGAGCTGCACCGGGCGGCTGGTGCACAGCTGGCCCGGCTCGGCGTGGCGGCGGTGGACGTCGGGCTGCGCGGCGGTCCGGGCTGGCGGGTCACCTCGGTGAAGCGGCTGCGACGACTGGCCGAGCTGGTCGGTCAGCGGCCATCGGGCGCAGGCCGTGACTGGCCCGCGGGCTGACGGCTCCGCCCCGCGGGCTGACGGCTCTGCCCCGCGGGCTGACGGCTCTGCCCCGCCCCCGGCGCCCGGCCCGCGGTCGGTGGTGGTGATGGGGGTCAGCGGCAGCGGAAAATCGACGGTGGGCGTGCTTCTCGCCGCCGATCTGGGGGTGCCGTTCGCCGACGCCGACGACCTGCACAGCGTGGACGCCCGGGCCAAGATGGCCGCCGGTCAGCCCCTGGACGACGAGGATCGGGCACCGTGGCTGGCGCGCTGCGCCGACTGGCTGGCCGCTCACCGCACCGGCGCGGTGCTGGCGTGCTCCGCGCTGACCCGCGATTACCGGGACCGCTTGCGAGTCGGTAACCCCGAGCTCTGCTTTCTGCACCTTGCCGGCTCGCCCTCGGTGGTGGCCGAACGGGTGGGGGAGCGCGCAGATCGTGGCGGGCACTTCATGCCGGCGAGGCTGGTGGGGTCCCAGTTCGACCTGCTGCAACCGCTTCAGCACGACGAGGTCGGCGTCGCGATCAGCGTCGACCTGAGCCCGGCGGCCATCGTCGCGGACTTCGCGGGATGGGCCAGGACGGCCACCTTCTGATTCCGGTTCATCACGGTGAGGTACCGTCCGCGTGCGCCGCCGTTTTGCCGGAGCCCTGGTCTGTGATGGACCCGGGACCGGCTCGAGCAACGGCGCACCTGCGAAGGTCGCCCGCGACGGCGACCACCCGCTGCCTGTGATGGCAGCACCGATTGGAGAGTCACGTGCCACCACGCAAGAGGGCAAGTACCGGCAACAAGCTGGTCATCGTCGAGTCACCGTCCAAGGCCAAGACCATTGGCGGTTACCTGGGCAGCGGCTACACGGTCGAGGCTTCGATCGGCCACATCCGCGACCTGCCGCGTAACGCCGCCGATGTACCCGCCGCCTACAAGGGGCAGCCGTGGGCTCGGCTGGGCGTCAACACCGATGCCGACTTCGAGCCGCTGTACGTGGTGAGCCCGGATCGTAAGGCGCAGGTCAGCAAGCTCAAAGCTCTGGTCAAGGATGCCGACGAGGTCTACCTCGCCACCGATGAGGACCGCGAGGGCGAGGCCATCGCCTGGCACCTGGTCCAGACGCTCAAGCCGACCGTCCCCGTTCGCCGGATGGTGTTTCACGAGATCACCCCCGAGGCCATCGCCCGTGCGGTGGCCTCACCCCGCGAGATCGACGCGCACCTGGTCGACGCGCAGGAGACCCGACGCATCCTGGACCGGCTCTACGGCTACGAGGTCTCGCCGGTGCTGTGGAAGAAGGTGCTGCCCAAGCTCTCCGCGGGACGGGTGCAGTCGGTGGCCACCCGGATCGTCGTGGAACGCGAACGCCAGCGGATGGCCTTCCACACCGCCAGCTACTGGGATATCGAGGGTTCCTTCGCACCGGTCAACCGCAAGGACGGCGACCCGGAGACCTTCTCGGCCAACCTGGTCGCCCTCGGCGATGAGCGGATCGCCAGCGGCAAGGACTTCGATCCGGCCACCGGCCGGGCGTCCACCGATGTGCTGCACCTGGACGAGGCCGGCGCGCGCGGTCTGGCGGCGCGGCTCGAGGGCGTCGACTTCGCAGTCACCCGCGTCGAGGAGAAGCCCTACCGTCGGCGTCCCTACCCGCCGTTCATGACGTCCACCCTGCAGCAGGAGGGCGGCCGGAAGTTCCGGTGGTCCTCCCAGGTCACCATGCGGGTGGCCCAGCGCCTGTACGAGAACGGCTTCATCACCTATATGCGGACGGACTCCACCAACCTGTCCGAGACCGCCCTGTCCGCCGCCCGGTCGCAGGCGCGTGAGCTGTACGGCGACGCCTACGTGCCCGCCGAACCACGCCACTACAGCCGCAAGGTGAAGAACGCCCAGGAGGCTCACGAGGCGATCAGGCCAGCGGGTGATTCGTTCCGGACCCCCGGCCAGTTGGCCTCCCAGCTGTCCTCCGACGAGTTCCGCCTCTACGAGCTGATCTGGCAGCGCACCCTGGCCTCCCAGATGTCGGACGCGGTAGGCACCACCATGTCCATCCGGTTGGCGGGCACCTCCGTCGCCGACGAGCGCGCCGAGTTCGCCACCTCCGGCCGGACCATCACGTTCCCCGGCTTCATGCGCGCGTACGTCGAGGACACCGACGACGGCGGCGAGGCCGGTTCGCGCGATGACAGCGAGAAGCGTCTGCCCCAGCTGGTACGCGGCGACGGACTCGATGTGCGTGAGCTGGAGCCGTCCGGGCACTCCACCAACCCCCCGGCCCGTTACACCGAACCTTCGCTGGTCAAGGCCATGGAGGAGCTCGGAATCGGCCGGCCCTCCACGTACGCCTCGATCATGCAGACCATCCAGGACCGCGGGTACGTGTGGAAGAAGGGCGCCGCGCTGGTCCCCACCTGGGTCGCGTTCGCGGTGACCGGGCTGCTCGAGGGGCACTTCGGCCGGCTCGTCGACTACGGTTTCACCGCGTCGGTCGAGAACGATCTCGACTCGATCGCCGGAGGTGCCACCTCGCGGGTGGACTGGTTGCGCAAGTTCTACTTCGGGTCGAACCCGGGTGCCGAGCTGGATGCCGACAACTCGCAGCGGATCTCTGCCCAGGGCGGCCTGAAGAAGCTGATCGCCGAACGGCTGGAAGACATCGACGCGCGCGGCGTGAACTCGATCCAGCTCTTTGGACCGGATTCGGACGTGATGGTGCGGGTCGGTCGTTACGGCCCGTACGTGCAGCAGGGCGGACCGGATTCGGAGACGCGGGCGTCGGTGCCCGAGGACCTTGCCCCCGACGAGCTGACCCCGGAGAAGGTCGAGGAGCTGCTGTCGGCCCCGTCCGGAGACATCGAGGTCGGTATCGACCCGGTATCGGGACGCGAGATCACCGGCAAGAACGGCCGCTACGGCCCGTACGTCACCGATGGCGAGCGGACTGCGTCGCTGTTCAAGTCGATGTCGTTCGAGACGCTGACGGTCGACGAGGCGGCCCGGCTGCTGACGCTGCCGCGGGTCGTCGGCCTGGACCCGGCGGCGAACGAGGGCAAGGGCGAGGAGATCACCGCGCAGAACGGGCGTTATGGGCCGTACATCAAGCGCGGTACCGACTCCCGGTCCCTGGAGACCGAGGATCAGCTGTTCACGGTGACACTCGATGAGGCACTTGCCATCTTCGCGCAGCCGAAGCTGCGCGGCCGACGTGCCGCCGCCGCGCCGCCTCTGAAGGAACTGGGCAACGATCCGGTGTCGGGCAAGCCGATGGTCGTGAAGGACGGTCGCTTCGGCCCTTACGTGACCGATGGTGAGACCAATGCCTCGCTGCGCCGGGACGATTCCGTCGAGGAGATCAACGACGACCGCGCCGCCGAACTGCTCGCCGACCGGCGCGCTCGGGGACCGGTGAAGAAGAAGGCGCCGGCGAAGAGGGCGCCGGCGAAGAAGTCGGCTGCCAAGAAGGCCGCACCGCACAAGGTCTCTGCCACCAAGGCAGCGGCCACCAAGGCGGCGCCGGGAAAGGCGGCCGCGAAGAAGCCGGCGGGCCGCAAGGTCGCGGCTAAGAAGGCATGACGTGGCAGGGGAGTACCGGCGGCTGACGCTGTCGATGGACGTGGGCCGCGGCCCGGCGGCCTTCGATGCGGCGGGGCGGGCCATCATGTCGCTGCAGATGCAGCGTGGTGCCGGCCTGCGGGTGTCGTCGACCCACGAGCCGGTGCAACTGGGTGATGTGGTCAAGATCTGGATCGGTATCGGCCCGGTCGGTGTGTCCGGCTCGTGCGACGTCATCGAGGTGTTCGACGAACCACGTCGTCGCGGCTACACCTACCGCACCCGGCCAGATCATGTGGAGGACGGCGAAGAGACCTTCGAGGCCAGCCTGTATGACGATGAACGGGTAGTGGTCACGATTGACGCCTGGTCGCGTCCGAACAGCTGGCTCACTCGTACTGCGGGTCCGGCCGGCCGGCTCGTGCAGCGTCTCATCAACCGCAGGTACCTCACCTCGGTGCGCCGGATCGTCGTCGCCAGCGCGCTCTGACCAGACGCGCGAGGCGGCCGATCAGGCCGGTTTGTGTGCCACGGCGAAGGTGCGCAGGAACGGAAACACCGTGCCGTAAGGCTGTTCGGGGTAGGCGCGCCGGAGCCGGGACGCGTACTCCGCCTCGAACTCGGCCTGCTCGTCCGGTGACAGCACCGCCAGCACTGGGCGAAGGCCGGTGCCGCGCACCCAGTCCAGCACCGGGTTCTCGCCCGTCAGCAGATGCAGGTAAGTCGTCTGCCAGACGTCGACCTCGAGGCCGCAGCCGATCAGCAGGGACAGGTACTCCGCGGGCCGCGCGACCGCGTCGGTGTGCCGCAGCAGGCCCGCGAGCTGCGACCGCCAGCGTGGGGATTCCGCAACCGTGCGCATGAGCTGGTGGGAAGGAGCGGCGAAGTTGTCCGGCACCTGGAACGCCAACCAGCCGTCGACGTTCAGCTGGTCGGCCCACTGCACCAGCAGCTCGCGATGCTCAGGTACCCACTGCAATAGGGCATTGCTGATGAGGACGTCGGTTCCGGTTGCGTCGAAGTCCTGCGCGCCGGAGTGGACGAAGTCCAGCGCAGCGGTTGCCTGCGCGCCGGCGCGGGTGATCATCTCCGGCGACGAGTCGAGGCCGGTGATCGACGCTGCCGGCCACCGGTGCACCAGGGTGGCTGTCAGGGCGCCGTCGCCACAGCCGAGATCCACCACCCGTCCGGGTGTGGTGGCACCGATCGGTGCGGTGAGGTCGAAGAACGGTCGGCTCCGCTCATCGGAGTACCGCGCGTACTGGTTCGGATCCCACTGCAAGGGGCTCTCCCGTCGCTCACGTCATTTCTTGATATCAAGAGAATATATCTTCATGTCAAGAGAGTTGCTAGGCTGAACCGATGCAGGATGAGGTCGATGACCAGCGTGATGACGGCGAGTTCGATGGTGACGGGCTGGCTGACGACGGGCTGGCTGACGACGAGGTGGATTTCATCGTCGCGGCCTGGTCGGCGGTCCGCCCGGAACATGACTTCGCCCCGATGCAGGTACTGAGCAGGGTGTTGCGGCTCGGCCAGGTGCTCAACGAGCAGCGCGAACAGGCCTTTGCCGAACACGGCCTCGCCGCGCACGAGTTCGACGTGCTGGCCGCGCTTCGGCGCAGCGGTGAGCGGGGCGAGTTGACGCCCGGACGACTCATCGAGGCCACCCATGTCACGTCCGGCACCATGACGAATCGGCTGGACCGGCTGGCCGCGCGCAAGCTGATCAGGCGAAGGCCGCACCCGACTGATGGGCGGCAGAGCCTCGTCTCGCTCACCAGGACCGGCCAGCGGCGCGTGGACGGCGCCCTGGACTCGTTGCTGCGGTTCGAGGCCCGCCTGCTCGAGACGCTGCCGCCGAGGGAGATGAGTGCGACGGTGCGGGCGCTGCGTGAGCTGTTGGTACGGGCCGGCGCCTGACGAACGCAAGGCAGTGACGGTGCACCCCGATAAGCTGTCGCCAGCCACGTCCGAGCTGGTTCGCGGCACACGTCAAGAGGGAGCTACGTCATCTCGACCGAGGCAGGCCGATCGGCTACCGGAACCGGTAAGCCGGTGCCTGGCGGGCCCGACTCGCCCGCGGGGGTGTCCGGCGCCGGCGCGATCCGTGGCGTCCTCACCTCGACACCGTTCCGGCGGCTCTGGTACTGCACCGGCCTGTCCAGCCTCGGCGACTGGCTCGGGTTGCTCGCGACCACCGCGCTGGCGACTCAACTGGCCACCGGCTACCAGGCGCAGAACTACGCACTGGGGCTGGTGCTGGTCGTCCGACTGCTGCCGTCCGCACTGCTCGGACCCTTGGCCGGCGCGTTCGCCGACCGGTTCGACCGCCGCCACACCATGGTCGTCACCGACGTGCTGCGGTTCTTCCTGTTCATCGCCATCCCCATCGCGCACACCCTGCCGGTGCTCTACATCGCCACGTTCCTGATCGAGTGCATCGGGCTGTTCTGGAATCCCGCCAAGGACGCGTCCGTACCGAACCTGGTGCGCAAGGATCAGATCGAGGCGGCAAACCAGCTCAGCCTGATCACCACCTACGGCTTGACGCCGGTTGCCGCTGCCGCGCTGTTCAGCCTCTTCGCCCTGATCTCGAGGGTGCTCGGTGAGCGCTTCTCGTTCTTCAGCACCAATCAGGTGGGGCTGGCGCTCTACTTCAACGCCGCCACGTTCCTGGTCGGCGCCATCACCGTGTTCTTCATCCGTGAGATCTCCCGGCACGGTCGGGACGGCGCAGAGGCCGAGGTCCAACCCAGCCTGTGGCGGATGCTCCGCGAGGGCGCCCACTTCGTGCGGACCACGGGGTTGCTGCGCGGCCTGATCCTCGGCATTCTCGGGGCATTCGCGGCCGGGGGTGCCGTCATCGGCGCCGGCAAGACCTACGTCAAGAGCCTGGGTGGTGGTGACGCGGCCTACGGGATGTTGT
>JBBQFE010000085.1:0-9026 GCA_038321605.1 Mycobacteriales bacterium
CGGCTGCAAGGCCTGCCAGACCGCTTGCAACGACAAGCATGACCTGCCGGAAGGTGTCCTTTGGCGACGGGTAGCGGAATACTCCGGTGGCTCGACACAAATGAACGAATCCGATTCGACGTTCCGCGCTGACAACTTCACCTACTACACATCGGTCTCGTGCAACCATTGCGAGGACGCCATCTGCATGGAGGTCTGCCCCAGTCAGGCGATGCACAGGGGTGAGAACGGGATCGTATCAATCGACCCGGAGATCTGCATCGGGTGTCGATACTGCGAGATGGCCTGCCCCTACAGTGCTCCGCAATTCAACGCCGCTCAAGGTGTGATGACCAAATGCGACTTCTGTGCCGATTTCATCGCCGAGGGTCGCAATCCGGCCTGTGTCGACGCTTGTCCCTCACGCGTGTTGGATTTCGGTGAGATTGACGATCTCCGGAAGAAGTACGGCACTGAGAGCGGCCTGGAACCGTTGCCTCTGGCCAGCGTGACCCGCCCCAACCTCGTCATCACCCCCCATAAGGACGCCCAGGACTCCGGCCGGGGCACCGGCGCGATCGCAAATCCACGAGAGATCTGACGATGTTCGACGAGACTCCGCTGGTGATCTTCACGATCCTTGCGCAGATGTCGGCTGGATCGTTTCTGGTGCTGGGACTGATCCATCTGCTCGGCGCCCGGGTGGCGCCCGAGACGATGGATAGGGTGAGTGACACGGCGTTGTATGCAATCGGACCGCTTCTCGCGCTGGGATTTCTGGCCTCGGTGTTCCACCTGGGCAGATGGTTGCGCGCTGCCAACGCGTTGCGTCATCTTGACGCCTCGTGGCTGAGCCGTGAGATCGCTGTGGGCGTGGTGTTTGCGGGCCTGGGAGCTGCGTTCGCGCTTTGCCAGTGGCGCAAGTGGCTGCCTGGACGACGCCGACAAGCCCTGGCGATCCTCACCGCGGTCGTCGGCATGACACTCGTCTACGTCATCGGGCGCGTCTACTCGCTGCGCACCATCGTGGCGTGGGACACCTGGCACACGACTTTCAGCTTCTACACCACGAGTCTCCTCCTGGGCGCCCTGGCCGTGGGGGTCGTTCTCGTAGTGGCCGAGGCTCGGCGGATCCATCGTGGAAGTGACGACCCGGCCTCGCAGCGTCTGGTCCTCAACTCTCTGCGCGGCATAGCGATCGGCTCGATCCTGGTGATCGGGTTGCAGTTCGTGAACATGCGCGGTTCCCTGGGCGACCTCGCCCTTAACCAGGACCCTGCGGCCAAGGCGTCCATCAATACGCTGGTCCACACCGATGGTGGCTTCACCATCGTTCAATCCGCGCTGGGATTCGTCGCCCTGGCCATTCTCGCAATCTTCCTGCTCCGGCTCTCGCTGGGCAGAATCACCCAACGTGGACTGGGGGCGGTTGCAATCACTGCCTTCTCGGCCGCACTGGCGAGTGAGGTGATCGGGCGAATGCTGTTCTACGCCGGCGGAACACGCGTGGGGATGTGAGACCCGTTGTCTGAGTTGTCTGTCCACACCTCGTCCCTGGAGCAACTGCAACAGTTGGATGCCTGCGCCGCCGGCACCCTTTTCGCCTCGCGAGTCCTGTGTGACTCACCCGACGGTGTCCTGCTAACTCAGCTGTCGACACCGGGTGTGCTCGAGGAGTGGCCACTCGAATCGCTCCAGGACCGGGTGGGTCAGGCTGAGCTCATCGAGTCGATTGGCAGCAAGGAATCACTTCAGCTGATCCACCTGGATCATCAACGCCTCTTTTTGGGGCCAGAGCGGATGCTGGCGTGCCCCTATGAGTCGGTCTACCTCAACGCCGAGCATCTGACCTTCGGCAGACAGACGTTGGCAGTCCGGGCGTGGTACCACCGCTACGGACTCTCGGCTCCTGCTCAAGGCAAGGAACCTGATGACCACATCGGCCTCGAGCTCGGGTTCGTCTCCTTCCTGATCCTGCGGGCGCTGGAGGCGGCCGAGCTCGGTGACGACGCTCTGCTCCGCGAGCATTGCGATGCCGTCGGACTGTTCTTAGCAGAGCACCTGCTGCTCTGGGGCTACGAGTGCCTCGACCACGTGGCCACCCACGCCCAGACGCACTTCTACCGGGGCGTCGGCTTGCTCACCCGAGGGATCCTGCACGCGCTCGAGCGCAACTTCGACAAATGATCTGCGAGTCGGACACTCGACCTTTACAACAATGGTTGGCAGCAGTGAGAACGCCCGTCAATGTATTGCTGGCATGCCGAGAAAACGTGGACCTCGACCCGTGGCGGAAGCCACGGGCAGGGGCACCTCACGTCTTGTATCGTCTGGACGGGTGCCTAGCAGATCTACCTCCCGCCGCGATCCTGGAAATGTTGGCGGGTGGCGCCGCAACAGTGGCGGGACTACCCAGCCAATGCCCCAATGCCTCTGCGGCCCAGCAAGTGCTGAGCGACGCGGCCCGTTTCGCAGCTGCCTTGTGCCCCACTCGACCAGTCCTCTCATTACTGGACCCACGCGAAACAGCACCAGAACCCCCCAATCCGGATCACCGGAAGCGAAAGTGGGCCAGGCGTGTGCACCCTGCTCCCGTTTCCTCTGCCCCTGTGCTCGACGCCCGTTCCATGCCGATCAGCCGCCGGACCCTCATGGCTGCGGGGGGGCAATTACCAGCGCCGGACCCGCACCCGGGGGTGAGACTGGCTTCGGTCGTACGGAGGCTGCTTGGCGACGCCCCCGTTCCGGCTGAGATGGCCGACGTCGCGACCGGGGTCGCCGAGCTCGAAGCACCCGGATGCAGCGGCGTCGGGGTCTGCGTCCGTGTCTGTCCGACCGACGCGCTCACGCTGGATGTCGTCGATCTCGCCACGGCCGCTGCCCCCAGCCCCCAGCAGTTTGCTCTCAACATGGATCCCGAGCGCTGTATCGACTGCGGGCTATGTGTCCAGCTCTGCCCGGAGACAGCGGTGACACGGGTCGGACCGCTGAGTTGGGCCCAGACTCTCGATCGCAAACCCAGGAACCTCAAAACAGGCCTTCTGCGCCGATGCCCGCACTGCGGGACCCCTCACGGCGGCCCTGGATCATGGTGCGAGATTTGCACCTTCCGGGCAAACAACCCGTTCGGGTCGCAATTACCCCCAGGTTTCACAAGAGCGAGTACCCCCAGAAGTCAGGACTCAGGTTCCGCCCGCGAAGCTGCTCCCGGCCCGTTCCCGTTCGACCCAGACCCCAGCTAGCTGGCCCAGAGCGAGGTATGGCTGCCTGGGTTTTCGGGCGACCAGTTCTGTGCACGCCACGTTGAGCATCTCACCGAGTTCGCCTCGCAGCTCGCGGCTCTGCCGAAGCCTCAAGTCACGGGCCTCCAACAGAGCTTCCGACGCCCAGGCAGCCGCCTCGTCGATACAGAGGCGATGGAGCAGTTCACAGGCGTTAGCAGCAGCCTCGAAGCACGCGACCGGTGCCAACTCGCCGAACGCGGTCGTCAACCGATCGCAATCCAGTTCGACCGTACGGCGCCGTGACGACCGCTCGAAGACTCCCAGCGTGAGTATCGGCGTCCCAAATTCGCTCAACTCACCCTTTCGCCAACCGATCGCCGTTTCCAGGTACTGGCGCACCAGCCCACCGCGGAGATCTGCGACCCAGCCCGGACTCGGAGGGCCGAAGACTCGCGCGAAGGTGAACCAACCCTGCGCCCGCCGCCGCGCAATCTCGGAGACCGCATCAAAACCAGCGCCGATCGGGGGGGTTGCCGGAATGACGTCCACGCCCCGACCATAGCGACGGAGCGGTTACCTGGACATCGGAAGCCTCCGCGAAACCCGGCGAATTGACCCCGTCGCGACATTCGGCTGGGCCCATCGCACAGCCTTGGCAGCGGGTCCGGTGGCCGCAGGGGGGAACGAAGCGGAACATTTTGTAGTCGAGCGGCTACTGTGGGTGTATGACCGGTTTGAATCCACGGATGCCGACCAGTCGCTGCCTGCCGTCGGCTCACCCAGTTCTCAGGTGCTCATGAAGCGAATCATCTACTGCAGTCAAGCTACCTACGACATTGCGCCGGAAGAGTTGGTCACACTGCTCGAAGGCTCCCGTCGCAACAACGAGGCGGCCGGGCTCAGCGGAATGCTGCTCTACAGCAGCCAGAGTTTTCTCCAGATCCTCGAAGGCGAACCTGCGGCGCTGGTGGCGACGTACGCCCGAATAAAAGCCGATGAGCGACACACCAATCTGCGGCTTCTGTTGGACGCGGAGGTCGCGGCACCGCTGTTCCCCGACTGGACAATGGGTTTCGAGCACGTCGACGACGAGGACCTTGCAGAGGAACTCGACGGATTTACTCCGGCTACCGAGTACCCGCTGGTCAACCCCGACCTGATCAGCAACGCCAGCGTTGCGGTGACACTGCTGAAGCTTTACGCCAAGAATCGGTCCCGGTGAGTGCCGAGAAGAGCGCAACGGCGTTGCATGGCCCGACCGCCTCCAGGGACACCGAAGTGGAGCTGTTCTCGCTCGGTGGCAACGACGGATATCTGCACGAGGTGAACGAGGCTTTCGCCACTTTGCTCGGCCGCCGCCCGCAGGAGGTCAACGGTCGTTCGCTGCTCGAATTCGTACATCCCGATGACCTCGTTCAGATCGTTGCCGGGATCGCCGCCCTCGAGCGCGGCGAACCCGAGGTGATGAGAACCGGTTCCTGCAGGCCGACGGACAAGCCGTCTACCTGCAGTGGGTGGCTCGGCCGGTGCCGGGCACCGACACCTGGTGGGCCGCCGGCCGGAACACAACCGAATTCCATCTCCTGCTCGCGCAGCGGCTGGATCTACGGGCCAGCCTGGATCTCGCCCTGGGCCAGAGCGTTGCCGCCCTGTGGGACCTGGACTTCAAGACGGGGGTCTTCACCTGGGAGGCGCAGGCCGCGGAGCTGCTGGGCGTCGCGGCGGACGCGCTGCCGAGCACCGCGCAGGACCTCGCGGCCACGGTGAAATCCGAGGACTCCACCGCGCTACTTGAGGCCGTGCAGGGTTTGACCACGGCGGGCGCAGCCGAGGTCGGCGTGCGCGTCGGCCAGGACGCCGCCCTGCGCTACCTCTCTCTCCGCGGCAAGGTCCTGACCCGAGATCGGCGGGGCCGTCCGCTGCGCGCAGTCGGCCTCCTCCTGGATGTCACCGCCGAGAAGGCCATGGAGGAGCAGATGCTCCGAATGGTGATGAGCGACGCGCTCACCGGCATACCGAACCGTCGCGCATTCGACCAGGCGCTGCGTACCGAGTGGCGGCGCTCTACCCGCGCGCTCGAGCCGCTGTCCGTTCTGATGATCGACATCGACAACTTCAAGCGATTCAACGACACTTTCGGGCACCTCGTCGGCGATGCAGCACTGATCGGGGTAGCGCGGGCACTGTCCAACTGCGTGCACCGGGCCGGTGACGTCCTTGCGCGGTACGGGGGTGAGGAGTTCGCCGTCGTCATGCCCGGCGTCGATGCAGTCGGCGCCATCACGGTGGCGAACCGGTTGGTCGAGACTGTGCGGGCGGTGACTGTCCGCCAGGCAGCCGGCTGGAACGCCAGCATTTCCGTCGGTGCCGCGACCTGGCTTCCGGGCTCTCAAGTGATGAAGTCCAGCGAGCTGATTGCCCTGGCCGACACCGCATTGTATGCCGCCAAGGCCGCCGGTAAAGATCGTGCCTACCCACCGCAGAACACAGCGCAGGATCCCGATTCGGCGCCCGAAGACGTCTCGAGCAACGATCACGCCGGCGCAGGGTGACGGGCATCGCCGGGATCCTCGCAAAGGAGCGGGAGTACAGCTTCTTTCCGGCGACCGTCCATTTGGTCAGCGAAGCCATCGTCACCTAGGCCGATAATCCAGCTCATCGACAGCGTCTCAGATTTCCGGCATTGATTCCTGGCGAATGAACCTTGCCGATCTCAGCTCGAGCCGAGGCGCTCGGCGACCTCTGGACCGCCCACCATCCGACCGCGGGCCAGCCGCACCAAGACGTCGGCGCCGGCCGCATCCGATTCGCGGTGGGTGACCAGGACGGTGCAGCGAAACGGGTCCGGACGCAGGATGATCTCGGTGACCGCCCGGGCGGCGGGGGCATCCAGGTGGGCCGCGGGTTCGTCGGCCAGCAGGATGGGCCGCTCCGCCAACAGAGCCCGGGCCAGCGCGATCCGCTGCCGCTGACCGCCGGAGATCGCCTGGCCGTGCTCCCCCACCCTGGTCCGCAGGCCACCAGGCAGAGCGGCCACCCACTGCTCCGCCCCGGCCGCGGCCAACGCGGCCATGATGTCCGCGTCGTCGGCGTCCGGCCGGGCCAGCCGGATGTTCTCGGCCAGCGAGGAGTCGAACAGGTGGGCCTGCTGGTCGCACCACGAATACAGCGTTCGGACCTGATCCGGGTCGAGGTCGGCGACGTCCACGCCATCGACAGTGATCCGGCCGGCCGTCGGCGGCAGGAAACCGAGCAGGACCGAGAGCAGCGTCGACTTCCCGGAGCCGGACTCCCCCAGCACCACGATCCGACGGCCGGGAACGAGCTCGAGGTCGATGTCGCTGATCGCGTCCGTCTCGGCCCCGGGCCACCGCGCCGAGACGCCGTGCAGCACTACCACCGGTCCGCCGGGGAGTCGCAGGGGCACAACGTATTCCGCCGCCGGTCGGGAAGGCACCAGCGGCGGGGTGGCCAGCACGGCGGCCAACCGACCGGCGGCGGCGATCGACCGGCGCAGGGTGGCCGCGGCCACGCCGACCGACTGCACGATGTCGGCCAGCGCGAGCGGGGTCAGCGCGACCACGGCCAGCAGGACCGGCTGCAGCCGCCCGGCCGCCACGGCCGGCACTCCGAACATCAGCGCCAGCACCACCGCGGCCCCCATGGCCAACACCGCTGTCCCGGCAGCCAGCCCGCCGGTGCGGGCTGATCCGGCGGCAGCGCGGGATGCCCTGCGCTCCACCTCGTCCAGTTCGGCCAGCCGGCCCGGGAGCAGATCGCCCAGCGACAGATCCGTCATGTCGTCGAGCATCTCGGAGATCACCCGGCTGCGGGCCCCGCGCAGCTCCACCACCTGGGTCTCCACCCGGCGGCGCAAACACGAGGTGAACAGTGGGCCGAGGAGGCAGGCCGCCACCAACGCCGCGGCCAGCGCGATCCCGGCGGCCGGCAGGATGAGCGTTGCCAGGGTGACCGTGGCCGCACCGACCGCGGCTGCGACCGCCAGCGGCAGCAGGCCACGCAGAAACGCGTCTCCGACGTCGTCGACATCGGACACCAGGCGGGACAGCAGATCTCCACGTTGCCATACCGGAAGTCCAGCCGGTGCCAGCAACACCAGATGGGCCATCAGTCGTTCCCGCAACCGGGCGAGCACCCGGAATGCGCTGTCGTGCGAGACCAGGCGCTCGAGATAGCGCAGCACTCCGCGGCCGATGCCGAAGGTCCGCACGGCCACCACCGCGACCGAGAGGTACAGCACCGGCGGGTGTTGTGCCGCCCGCGCAATCAGCCAGGCCGACGTGGCCATCAACCCCACGCCGAAGGCGGCAGCGAGCGCGCCCAGCGCGATCGACCCGATCAGCCGGCCCCACACCCCCGCAGCAACCCCGATCAACCAGCGGACCGGCCGATCGGTCCCCGGGTCCAGCGTCGCCGGGCCCAGCGTCACCGGGTTCTCGGTGACCGGGTCATCGATCACCGGGTTGTCGGTGACCGGGTTGTCGGGCACCGGCTGGCGAGCTACCACGGCGACACCACCAGCAGCGACTCAGCAGCGGTGGGCAGACCGGAGGCCAGGTCGGACACGGACAGCGCCACGGTGTGGTCGGCGATGGCCAGCGGGGCGCTCCGGTGGGTGACCAGCACCACCGTCCGGCCGGCGAGCGCCCGGCTCAGCCCGGACAGCACCCGCAACTCGGTGTCGCCGTCCAGGGCCGCGGTCGGCTCGTCCAGCAGCACCAGGCCGGCCCGGCCCGTCCGTAACACCACCCGGGCCAGGCAGATCCGTTGGCGCTGGCCCTGGCTCAGCCCCGCGCCGTCCTGACCGAGCACTGTGTCCAGACCGCCGGGGAGGTCGACGACGAATTCGGCGGCGACGTCGCCCAGAGCCTGGCGCAGCAGGGCATCGTCCGCCTCGGGCGCCTCCAGATTGTCCCGGATGGTGCCGGCCCGCAGCACCGGCCGCTGCCCGGCCCAGGCGATGCGGGATCGCCAGTGCTCCGTCGAGATCTCGGTCAGCGGGGCCCACTGCTCCGGATCGGCCGCGCCCGCGCCGCCGTCCACCCCGGATGCGTTGGTCTGCACCAGGACCCGCCCCCCGCTCGGTCGGAGGAGACCGCCCAGCACTTGCAGCAAAGTGGTTTTGCCGGCCCCACTGGGACCGGTGACGACGGTGATCCGACCGCCGGGGATGTCCAGATCCAGCGGACCGACGACGCCCCGAATCAGCGGTTCAGCCAGCTCGTCCGGTGAAACACTTTGTGCGGCATAACCTTCGAGCCGGCTGTCCACGCGAACTTCCAGTGCAGCGCCGCCCACCACCACTCGGACCACCCGCAGGCCGGGGACCGCAGCGGTGTCGGTGCGATGCCCTGAAACAGGAACGGGCAGGTCGAGCAGCGCCAGCGCCTGCTCGCTGGCAGCGATCCCGTCCGCGGCCGCGTGGAACTGGGCGCCGACCGCACGCAGCGGCAGGTAGGCCTCGGGCGCCATGATGAGCACGGCCAGGCCCACCTGCAGGGTCAGGTGCCCCGACACCAGCCGCAGGCCTACGGTCACGGCTACCAGGGCCACCGACAGCGAGGCCAGCAGCTCGAGCACCATCGACGACAGGAAAGCGACCCGGAGCGTGCTCATGGTTGCCGTGCGGTAGTCCTCGGCGATCTGCCGGACGGAAGCGGCCTGAGCCTTGGCCCGGCCGAACACCTTCAGGGTCGGCAGGCCGGCCACCACGTCGGTGAAATGCCCGGCCAGCCGGGACAGGCTTTCCCACTTCTGCTTGGTCTGCCGATCGGTGTACCAACCCACCAGCGCCATGAACAG
>JBBQFE010000086.1:0-8999 GCA_038321605.1 Mycobacteriales bacterium
AGGACTAGATAGCACAAAAGGTTTATGCCGTTGCCACAAAGGGAATCTGCACGTATCGCAAGTCGAGCGGCCACTGGTTCGACACCGCAACTCGAGTGTTACCAGCAAGAAATGCAGTAGATATCGAATGACTGCAAACTGTTGACAGTTGGCAGTCAAGCCCATAGCGTCAGCCGAACAGATCGCCACCCAGGGAGGTCCCGATGTTCATCGCATCGCGCAGCGTGGCGGAGAGGGTGTCGGAGTGAATTCCTTCGCTACATCATGGGCATCGTTACCCGAGCGGGAGGTACTCCCGAACAACTTCCGGACTGCTGTGGCGGGTCGGGAGATGGGTATAAATCTCATCCGCTGGGTTCACCCGACCGAATTGCCACCGCATGTCCACGACGATGCCGAGCAGGCTCTGGTCGTCACCGCAGGTCGAATCGCTTTCGCCGTCGGGGGAGTGTCGATGGAACTGGGCGTCGGTGACGTGGCGGTCGTGCCCCGCGGTATCGAGCACAGCGGACACTCGATCGAGGGTGAAGCCACGTTCGTCGAGGTCTTCGCGCCGTTGCGCATCGAAAACCTGCTCGGATTTCTCGGCGGCGCGTCGATGCCCGCCACCCCAGCGGGGGAGGAATTCGCATGAGCCTGCAGCAGGTCAGCCCGAGTGTGCACGTCGAGGTCGAGAACCTCGGTAGCAACAATTCGATCATCACCGGTTCCGACGGCGTGATCTTGGTCGACACTCCACACCGGCCCACCGATGCGATCCGCTGGGCCGAGACGGCCACATCGTTCGGCCCCACCCGCTACGTCGTCAACACCGATCACCACCCCGACCACACGATCGGCAACTTCTGGCAGGGCGGTGACGTTGCAGCCCACCTCGGTACCCGCCAACGTCTGCTCGAGGACGCTCCGACCCCGCAATACCTGCACGACCTGATGCTGCGAATCGATCCTGAAGCCGTACCCCTGCTCGAGACCTACCGCGTGCGGGTGCCGAATATCGTCTTCAGCGAGCGACTGGACCTGCATGTCGGCGATATCGATCTGGAACTGACCTATCAGCCCGGCCACACCGCCAACAGCCTGATCGCGTGGCTGCCAGGCGACGCGGTCGTGTTCACGGGTGACATCGTCTGCGAGGCCGGGCTGCCGTCATTCCAGGACTCACGCCTTCGGAACTGGTTCGACGCGATCGACGCTGTGAGCGCCTACGACTTCGCCGTGCTCATCCCCGGCCACGGCCAGGTCGCAGACCGCTCGGTCCTTGATCAGTACCGGCAACAGGGACGAGAGGTGGTCGGGCAGGTCTCCGACGCCATTTACGCCGGCCAGGGCCGCGATCAGGCCTGCGACGAGATCCGCTTCGCGGACAACATTCATGTCGACACAGAGCACTACGTCGGCTACCCCGACCCGCTGATCGAGATGTTTCAACGGCGATCCATCGCGCGGATCTATGACGACCTGATCGAAGAGCCCGATCTGGCCGCCAGGTAAGCACCACCGAACCCCCCCAACGTCATTTCGCCCACTCGACCAGACGGAGAAACCAATGCTCAGAAAAGTCCTCACGGCCGCGGCCGCGGCCGCGGTGCTGGCCACCGCGGCGTGCAGCTCCTCCGGTAGCGGCAGCACCGGCAACAGCGGGGGAAGCGCAAGTTCGAATTCGGGCGCCCTCGTCGCAGCCGCGCAGAAGGCTGTCGATGCCGCCAAGGCGATACCAGCCACCAGCGCCCTCGGCCCGTCGATCGATGTGTCGAAACTTAAGGGTAAGACGATCTACTCGATCCCGATCGACAGCAAGGCGGAGTTCTACTCCGTCGGCGAAACGGCGATGAAAGCCGTGGCCGCGAAGGCGGGCGTCAATTACGTGACGTTCCCCTCCGACGGGTCACAGACCTCTTTCCAGACGGGCATTCAGCAGGCCATCAACGCCAAGGCCGGCGCGATCCTGCTCAACGGGCCGCTGGCATCCACACTCGGTCCGCAGATCGACGCGGCAAAGGCCGCAGGCATCCCCGTGATCCCCCTGCATCTGTCTGACAAGGACGGCCCCGGCACGCCTGGTCTCGACTACGAGGCATTCGCCCCCTTCAACGCCGCGGCCAAGGACTTCACCGAGTACGCCATCGTGAATCTCAAGGGTCAACCGGTGCACGCCCTGGTCATCCAGTCCTCGGAGACCGGTCCCGCGGCCGGCATGATCAAGACCATCGCCGACACCCTGTCCAGCGAGGGCCCGAGCGGTTCGTCATCCACCGTGATCAACGTCCCCGTCGCCTCGTGGTCCACAGGGATCCAGAGTCAGGTTCAGTCCGCCCTCCTGAAGGATCCGAAGATCAACGCGGTACTACCGATCTATGACTCGATGGCGCTTTACGCCGGTCCGGGCATCAAACAGGCTCAGGGCTCACGCGACATCAAGATCTACACGTTCAACGGCACCCCCGCGATCCTGAAGCTCATCAAGGACGGCTCCGTGGCCACCGATATCGCCGAGAACCCCGATTGGGTCTCCTATGTCAACCTCGACGTTGCCTTCCGGGCCATGCTTCAAGCTGGTCCTGTCAAGGGTGAATCCGGTCCGCTGCGCCTCATCGACGCTTCCAACGTTGATGAAACCGGCAATCCGCCAGCCAGCGGTAAGGGCTTCGGTGACACTTACGCCGCCGCCTACCTGAAGCTGTGGGGACTGTCCTGAGCATGTCGGACCACGTAATGGCCTCCGGTGACAGCGGGGCGGCTCCAGTCGCCCCGCTGCTCCGGGTCACCGGACTACGGAAAGCCTTCAACGGTGTTCCAGCCCTACGAGGGGTGGACATCGACGTACGCCCCGGCGAAGTGCACGGCCTGCTCGGGGCAAACGGCAGCGGCAAGTCAACCCTGATCAAGATCCTGGCCGGTTTCCACAGCGCCGACGGTGGCGAGGTGAGCATCCACGGGCGCGAGCTCCGCGGCCCGCTCGGGCCGCGTGGACTACGCGACGAGGGCATGGGCTTCGTCCATCAAGACCTCGGACTGGCACCGTCCGGCACGGTGCTTGAACACATGGCGCTGGATTCCTCCGGCGAGGCCAGCGCCCTGCGACGGATCTCCTGGCACTCGGAGCGAAATCGTGTTCGCGAACTGCTGGCCCGATTCGAGATCGACGTCGACGTGTACTCCACCATCGATATGCTCACCCCGGTCCAGCGCGCGATGGTCGCGGTCGTTCGCGCCGTCGGCGCCCAAGAGAGAGGAACCGACCCAGCGCTGCGCGGCCAGATCCTCGTGCTCGACGAGCCAACGGTGTTCCTGCCACGCCATGAAGTGGAGCTGTTGTTCAACCTGCTGCGTCGGCTGAGGGCAAACGGCGATGCCGTGCTGCTGGTATCGCACGACCTCGATGAAATCCTGCAGGTCACCGACCGCGTCACGGTGTTCCGCAACGGTCACACGGCCGGCACCCGAACCACCGCCGACGCAACCCGCGACGACCTCGTCCAGCTGATTCTGGGCGCCCGCGACGAGCACGTCATCAAGGGGTCCGCCGCCGTCCAGCGCGAGCGTGCACCGCTGCTGTCGGCTCGCGGCCTGACCGGCAATCGCGTGGCCGACCTCGATCTGGACCTCTTCGCCGGCGAAGTGGTCGGCGTGACCGGCCTGGCCGGTTCCGGCTTCGAAGAACTGCCCGAGCTGCTCTACGGATCCAGGCCTTCCTACGGCGGCCAGGTGATGTATGACGGGGTCGTCAACCCATCCCCCAAACCTGCCAGCTCGATGCGCCAGGGTGTCATCTTGATCCCGGCTGACCGGAAGGGCCAGGGCGGTGTTCTCGACCTCAGCGTTCTGGAGAACATGTCACTGCCGTACCTGACCCGGAGGGCCCACGGATTCCGGGTCGACTGGAAGGCGCTCCAGGTCCAGGCCCAGCAGGCCTGCGACCGGCTCAACGTCATGCCGGCAAACCCGTCGGCGCAATTCGGTCATCTGAGCGGCGGGAACCAGCAGAAGGCGCTGCTGGGCAAGTGGCTCGACGCAAGCCCCAAGGTCATGCTGCTCAGCGAACCGACCCAGGGCGTCGACATCGGCGCCCGCCGGGAGATCTTCAAACTCATCCGCGCAGCAGTCGCTGACGGCATGTCCGTGCTGTGTGCGACCTCGGACTATGAGCAACTGGTCGAGATGGCCGACCGCGTCATCGTCCTGGACCAGGGGCGCGTACGACTGGAGCTGCACGGAGCCGAAATCACCAAGGACGCCCTGGCGTCCGCCGTCTATGCGGAGGAAGCCTCATGACTGCCATCGAAAGGGACAACGCGCCCTCCGGCCGGCGCGGGCAGCCGATCGTGAAACGACCTGCCGAGCCGGAGAGATTCGCGTTGCTGGGCGTGTGGGCGGTACTCATCGTCGTGTTCAGCATTCTCGTCCCACAGACCTTTCCGACCACGGCAAACGTCTCGAACATGCTCGGCTCGCAAGCGGTGCTGCTCGTCCTGGCTTTGGCACTGATCGTGCCGCTACGCGCGGGTGACTACGACCTCTCCGTCGCGGCCACGCTCAACCTGTCCTCAGTGGTCGTCGCGGTGCTCAACGTCAACCACCACTGGAACATCTGGGCCTCGGTCGTCGTCGCCATCCTGGCCAGCATGGTGGTTGGCGTGGTGAACGGCTTGATCATCACGCGCTTCGACATCGATCCGTTCATCGTCACGCTGGGCATCGGCACCGTCGTGCAGGGAATCATCTACCAGGTGTCGAACTCGGTGACGATCACGGGAGTCGATCGGGCGCTCTCGAGGGCCGTCCTGAACAAGCCCGTCTTCGACATCCCAGTGGACTTCTACTACGCGATCGCGCTGTGCGTGGTGGTCTGGTACGTGTTCGACCACACCGCGTTCGGTCAGCGGCTGCTGTTCGCCGGGCAGAGCCGCGATGTCGCGCGGCTCAACGGGGTCAACGTCAAGGGACTGCGCTGGACGTCGATGATCATCTCGGCCGGCCTCGCCGGTGTCGCCGGCGCAATCTACGCGGGGACGACCGCCAGCGCCGACCCGGTGTCAGGCGCCGGCTTCTTGCTTCCCGCCTTCGCAGCCTGCTTTCTGGGCTCGACGGTGCTGCGGATCGGCCGCTTCAACCCGTGGGGAACGCTGATCGCCGTGTACTTCCTCGTCACCGGGATCACCGGCCTGCAGTTGATGGGCGCCCAGCAATACGTCCAACAGTTGTTCTACGGCGGCGCGCTGGTCATCGCAGTGATTCTCTCCAAACTTGTCCGAAGCCGTGGTGAACGCCGGCGGCGCACGCAGGTCGACACCGCAATCGGCGCTTGAACCACATCCCACCATTGAACGGAAGGTCATCACAGTGAAAGCACGCGGAGCAGTAATACACGAGGTTGGCGCCACCTGGACGGTCCAGGATCTCGACGTGTCCGAGCCCGGCGAAAGCGAGGTGCTGATCCAGGTGATGGCCAGCGGCCTCTGCCACTCCGACGACCACTTCGTCACCGGGGACCTCGCGGTGAAACTACCGATGGTCGGCGGCCACGAGGGTGCCGGCATCGTTCAAGCCGTCGGGTCCAAGGTCACTCGGGTCAAGGTGGGCGACCGGGTCTGCACCCTGTTCATCCCCGCCTGCGGCATCTGCAAGTACTGCGCGCGCGGCCAGCAGTACATCTGCAACAACGGCGCCGGGATGGAAACCGGCATGGCCATGGACGGCAGCGCTCGGTTTCATGACAACGACGGCCACGAGATCGGCGGGGTCACCCGACTCGGCACGTTCGCCAACTACCTGGTCTGCCACGAGACGCAAGCGGTGAAGTTGCCCGACGACATTCCGTTCGAACTCGCCTGCCTGGTGTCCTGCGGCGTGGCCACAGGCTTCGGTGCCGCCGTCAACGGGGGCCAGGTCAAGGCAGGCGACGTGGTACTCGTCATGGGCCTGGGCGGGGTCGGCGCGAACGCCGTGCAGGGTGCGCGGGCCGCGGGCGCCGACCATGTGATCGTGGTCGATCCGGTGGAATGGAAGCAGCAGCGCGCGGCCGACTTCGGAGCCACCTCGTCCTACGCCACGATCGCGGATGCGCGAGGCGAGATCGACACCCTGACCAACGGCCAAGGTGTCGACGTCGCAATCATCACCGTGGGTCGGGTGGACGGTCACATCATCGGTGAGGCGTTCGGTGCCGTCGGCAAGGCCGGCCGCTGCGTTCTCGTGTCTGTCGGGTCGTCCGAGCCGATGATCGCGATCAGCCCTCAGGACCTCACCAACTTCGCCAAGACCTTCAAGGGCGTCATGTACGGCGACTGCAACCCGACCGCGGACATTCCTGCGCTGCTTGCCAAGTACCGCTCCGGCAACCTCAAGCTGGAGGAACTCGTGACACGGACCTACCGCCTGGACGACATCAACCAGGCAGTCGAGGACATGCACGCGGGAAGAAACATCCGCGGCGTCATCGTCCACGAGCACTGAGCAGCCCACGAGCAACCGAGCAGCCCACGAGCAACTGAACCGAATCCTTAAGGAACACCATGACCTCGTCCACACTTTCCGTAGATCCGCTCGCCGCCATCGACTTCACCCGCCTGCACATCGGGGGTGAATGGGTCGACGCCCTGGATGGGGCCGAGATGGAGACGGTGAACCCCTCCACCGCCACGGTGCTGACGACGGTCGCACAAGGTTCGGCGGCTGACATCGACCGGGCGGTTCGTGCAGCCCGGCAGGCGTTCGACAGCGGACCCTGGCCGCAGATGACGCCGGCCCAGCGCGCTGCTGCGTTGTGGCGCCTCGGTGACCTGATTCTCGCCGACGGCCCGGAATTGGCCCGGATCGAAACCCTCGACCAGGGAAAGCCCTACCACTGGGCCCTCAACGGCGATGTGCCTTCGGCCGCCGGACTGTTCCACTACATGTCCGGCTACGCCACCAAGATCGAAGGCGAGACGCTGCCGATCTCGGCACCGGGTGAATTTCTCACGTACACCCGGCGCGAACCACTAGGCGTGGTCGGCCTCATCGTGCCGTGGAACTTTCCGCTTGTGATCACGACCTGGAAGATGGCTCCGGCGCTCGCCGCAGGCAACACGGTCGTGCTGAAGCCCGCTGAGTCCACGCCACTCTCGGCACTGCGACTGGCGCACCTTGCCCTGGAGGCGGGAATACCGCCCGGCGTCATCAATGTGGTCAACGGCCTTGGCCCCACGGTAGGGGCCGCTCTCGCAGGTCATCCCGGCGTCGACAAGGTCTCGTTCACCGGATCGACCTCGACCGGTCGACGCATTCTCGACGCGGCCAGGGGCAATCTCAAGCGGGTCACGCTCGAACTGGGCGGTAAGAGTGCCAACATCATCTTTCCCGACGCCGATCTGCGTGCCGCGATAACCGGCTCGTCGGACGGCATCTTCTTCAATGCGGGTCAGGCCTGCGCGGCCGGTTCCCGCCTCTACGTCCACGAAGACGTGTACGACGAAGTGGTCGGCGGCATCGTCGAGCTGGCTCAGAAGATCCGGGTCGGCGATGGCTTCGACCCGAGCAGCCAGATCGGCCCGCTCGCCAGCCGCGAGCACTTCGAGCGGGTAAGCGGTTACTTGCAGACGGGCAAGGACGAGGGAACGATCCTCACCGGCGGTAGTCGCCACGGCGTGGAAGGCTTCTTCGTCGAGCCGACCGTCGTGGCTGACGTCGCCCAGGACGCGCGAGTGGTCAAGGAAGAGATCTTCGGGCCGGTCGTAGTGGCAAGCCGCTTCCGCGACATCGAGGAGGTGGTTGCCGCCGCCAACGACACCCGCTATGGGCTCGCAGCCGGAGTCTGGACCAAGGACATCTCCACCGCGCACAAGACGGCTGCCCGCTTGCAGGCTGGGACGGTCTGGGTCAACACCTACGGTGTGTTCGATCCGTCGATGCCCTTTGGGGGTATGAAGGAATCCGGCTGGGGGCGCGAGATGGGCCATGAGGTACTGCACGACTACACCGACCTGAAGACCGTCTGTGTTCGCCTCGATGGATGAGATGTCCCACGCCGACGTCACCGCCTCGATCGACTTTCGCGAGGGACTGAATGCCGTGGCCAATCAGGCGAGCACCAGATGAGCGCGCTGTTCAGTCCGTTCACGATCGGCTCCATGACGCTGGCCAACCGCGTCGTGATGGCGCCGATGACCCGCAACCGGGCCGATGAGGCCGGCGTACTGCCGGCTGCCGCGGCCACCTATTACGCCCAGCGGGCGGGTGCGGGTCTGATCGTCTCGGAGGGAACTCAGCCCAGCGCGCGAGGCAAGGGATATCGAGGAACTCCGGGCCTGCACAACGACGAGCAACAGCAGGCCTGGGCGCGCGTTGCCCGGGCAGTACACGCCGAGGGCGGGCACATCTTCGTGCAGCTGATGCACACCGGCAGGATCGGTCATCGCAGCTTGCTTCCAGCGGGCTACGAGGTGATGGCTCCGTCCGCCATCGCCGCCGACATCGAAGTGGGAACGTCCGACGGCACCATGGTGCCCGCGCCGACGCCGCTTGCGATGACCGTCGACGACATCGAACAGGTCATCGAGGACTTTGCCGACTCTGCTCGCCGCGCGGTCGATGCGGGCCTCGACGGCGTAGAGCTGCATGGCGCGAACGGGTATCTGCTGCACCAGTTCCTCTCACCATGCACCAACGAGCGAGTTGATGCCTACGGGGGTTCGGCGGAGCGGCGAGCGCGGTTCGTCATCGAGGTCACCCGAGCTGTCGCGGATCGGATCGGGGCGGCGCGGGTCGGCCTGCGGATCTCGCCCGGTGGGCAGTTCAACGACATGGCTGACAAGGGAAACGAGGACACCTACCTGGCGCTCGGTGACGCCCTCGCGACTGACCGAATCGCCTACCTGCACACCTTGCGCCGTCGCAGTTCGGCGCTGCACGAGCAGCTTCGTGCGAGCTGGCCGACCGCCCTGATGATCAACACCGGTTACATGGCAACCAGCGAGTTCGAGGACGTCGCACCGCTGATCGACAGCGGCCAAGCCGAC
>JBBQFE010000087.1:0-8992 GCA_038321605.1 Mycobacteriales bacterium
ACCCCGGACACTCGGGCGGCAGCACCCCTATTCGGTGGCGCTGCTCGGCTCGGCGGTGGTGTTGCTGTTGGGGCGGATCTTCGGCCCACTGGCCTCGCTGCTGATCCTGCTCGGCAACGCGATCACGCCCGGACGTGGTTATCGGGAAGGGCCATTCTCCTCCGAGGTGGAGATCCGCGAGCTGGTGGACCTGGCCGAGTCCCGGGGCGTGGTGGAGCGGGGCGAGCGGGAGATGATCCAGTCGGTCTTCGAGCTCGGTGACACGATCGCCCGTGAGGTGATGGTGCCCCGCACCGAGGTGGTGTGGATCGAGAGCACCAAGACCGTGCCGCAGGCGCTGGCGCTGTCGCTGCGGTCGGGCTTCAGTCGCATCCCGGTGGTGGCCGAGAACATCGACGACGTCGTCGGCATCGTCTACCTCAAGGACGTTATCCGGCGTGCCCAGGATCCCGAGCGGGCCCGGCAGACCAAGCTGGACGAGGTCATGCGTGCCGCGCCGTTCGTGCCTGAATCCAAGCCGGTCGACGAGTTGTTGCGCGAGATGCAGGCCCGGAATTCGCACATGGCGGTGGTGATCGACGAGTACGGCGGCACCGCCGGGCTGATCACCATCGAGGACATCCTCGAAGAGATCGTCGGCGAGATCCGCGACGAGTACGACGTGGAGCGGCCGCCCATCGAGGAGCTCGACGACGGCGCCTACCGGCTGACCGCCCGGCTGCCGGTCGAGGACCTCGGCCAGCTCTTCGACGCCGAACTGCCCCGCGGCGATGATGTCGAGACGGTCGGCGGCCTGATGGCCCAGTTGCTCGGCAGGGTGCCGATTCCCGGTTCCTCGGTGACCGCCTACGGTTTGCAGCTGACCGCGGAGAACGCCGGCGGTCGGCGGAACCGGGTCGACACGGTTCTCGCGTCCAGACTTCCGACTCTCGAACCAGGAGCTGACGATGACTGATCCCGAGGACGCCAAGCTGATCACCCTGGCCCGCGCCAGCCGCGCACGTACGGGAGCCGCCCAGGGCGCTGCGGTCCGGGATCTGGACGGCAGGACCTATGCAGCGACCTCGGTCGCGCTGCCGTCGATGAACCTGTCGGCGTTGCAGGTCGCGGTCGCCATGGCCATCGCCTCCGGCGCGGCCGGGCTGGAGGCGGCGGTGGTGCTGGCTGATCGTCCCGGCGATGCGGCGGGAGCCGCCGCCGTGCACGACATGGCACCGGACGTCTCGGTGTTCTTCGTCGACGGCAGCGGACGACCGCTGCAGCCGTAGCCGGCCTCAGCGGTCCTGATACCGCTGGGGGGCTGGATAGTGCGGTGCCACCGGGAACGACCGCGGTGCGGGTTCCTCGATCTGGCTGGCCACTGCCACGAATGCCCCGACCAGTGCTGCGATCCAGCCGAAGTAGACGGCGTGATAGACCGACGCCGTGCCCTCAGCCAGGGCGTAGTACGCGTGCCGACCGCCGCCGGCGAAGCTCACTTCCTGGCCACCGTCGATCAGCAGCCGAAAAGCCTGCGAGATCGACAACGCCAGCACCGAGGTTCCCCAGACTCCCAGGAACAGGACGATGAACGGGCGATCACCACGTGCCCCGCGGGTGATCAGGGCGGTCGCGCCGGCCAGCAACACCAGGAAAGCCCCCAGGCCCAGCGTGGTCGAGAGACCGTTGAGCTGCCAGGCCTGCCGATGCCAGGGCGCGGCCCAGGGCACCCCGATGGACCTGCTCAGCAGGCCGGCCACACCGTCGAAGGACGCAAGGTGATGGCCGGCCTGCCACTGGACCCCGGAACCGATAGGTGCCAGCACGAGCTCGGTGAGCACGACCGCGACCACGGTGGGAAATCCTCTGATGCGCACCATGGCTGGATCGTAGCGACCAGGCTCAGACCTTGGCGGCCTCGTCGCCGGCGGGTACCGGGGACGGGCCCGCTGCCGGTGCGGTTGCGGCCAGCTTCGCGCGGGTGGCTTCGGCCACCTTCTTGCCCAGCTCGGCATCCACGTTCGTCCAGTACTCGAACACCCGGACCAGCACGTCCTCGGTCACCCCGTTGGCGGCGTGACCGGCGATGTTGCCGACCAGGCGATCACGCTGGGCGTCGTCCATGACGTCGCGGTACAGGGTTCCCGCCTGGACGAAATCGTCGTCCTCGGAGTGCCGGAGGTACGGCGAGCGCTGCGTGGTGTTGCCTTCCGACGTCCAGCCACCGGGGTTGCCGTGGCGCTCCTCGTCGGCGTGCGGGCCGCCGTAGGAGTTCGGTGCGTACACGGGGGTCTCGGGGGTGTTGTAGCTGTAGCGCATCGCCCCGTCCTTGGAGTACGAGCTACGCACGTTCTTGGGTGCGTTCACCGGCAGGTCGGCGTAGTTCGCGCCGATCCGGTAGCGGTGGGCATCGGCATAGGAGAAGATCCGGCCGAGCAGCATCTTGTCCGGTGAGGTCTCGATGCCCGGTACGAAGTTGGACGGCTCGAACGAGGCCTGCTCGATCTGGGCGTGGAAGTTCTCCGGGTTGCGGTTCAGGGTCATCGTTCCGACCTTGATCCGCGGGTAATCCTGCTGCGACCAGACCTTGGTCAGATCGAAGGGGTTGAAGCGGTAGTTCTCGGCCTCGGCCAGCGGCATGATCTGAACCTCCAGCGACCAGCTCGGGAAGTCACCGTTCTTGATCGAGCCGAACAGGTCCTGGCGGTGGTGGTCGGGGGCGGACCCAGCCAGTTCGTCGGCCTCGTCCTGGGTCAGGAACTCGATGCCCTGGTTGGTCTTGAAGTGGTACTTGACCCAGAACCGCTCGCCCGCGGCGTTGATCCACTGGTAGGTGTGCGACCCGAAACCGTCCATGTGCCGGAAGGACTTCGGAATGCCGCGGTCACCCATCAGCCAGGTGACCTGGTGCGCGCTCTCGGGGCGGAGCGTCCAGAAGTCCCACTCCATGTTGTTGTCACGCAGGCCCGAGTCCGGCATCCGCTTCTGCGAGTGGATGAAGTCGGGAAACTTGATCGGGTCCTGGATGAAGAACACCGGGGTGTTGTTGCCGACGAGGTCGTAGTTGCCTTCCTCGGTGTAGAACTTCAAGGAGAAGCCACGGGGGTCCCGCCAGGTGTCGGGGCTGCCCTGCTCGCCGGCCACGGTGGAGAATCGCGCCAGCATCTCGGTCTTCTTTCCCGGCTGCAGGAAGTCCGCGTGGGTGTAGGCGCTGATGTCCTCGGTGATCTCCAGTTCACCGAAGGCGCCTGAGCCCTTGGCGTGCACGACGCGCTCGGGCACCCGCTCGCGGTTGAACTGCGCGAGCTTCTCGAGCAGGTAGTGATCGTGCAGCACGATCGGCCCCTGCGGGCCCTGGGTCAGGGAGTTGTTGTCGCTGCCGGCGGGCGCGCCGGAGTTGGTCGTGGTGATCGAACCAGGCTTTACCGAGGTCATGCGGTGGCTCCTCAAGCAGAAGGTGGCGACGCGTGGTTTGATCGCTGGGTATCGAAGAATCGGGATAAATCCACCGTAGACCTAATCTGGACCGAGTCAAGAAGAACTCGCTGCTGCATCCGGTGTGAGCGGGTACGGCCGGTCTACTGGGAGGATGGTGCGGTGACCCCGCCCGAAAGTCCCACCGCCCAGCCAGAGTCGCCGAGTCAGGCCGTACAGCCAGATGGGCGCGATGGGCAACCGCAGCGTGTTCCTGCCGTCGACGGTGGCTACCGCTCGGGCTTCTGCGCGTTCGTAGGCCGCCCCAATGCGGGCAAGTCCACCCTGACCAACGCCCTGGTCGGCTCCAAGATCGTCATCACCTCCGATAAGCCACAGACCACCCGGCGGGCGGTTCGGGGTGTGCTCAACCGGCCGGACGGCCAGCTGGTGATCGTGGACACCCCTGGCCTGCACCGACCCCGCAACCTGCTCGGCGAGCGCCTCAACGACGTGGTCCGTACCGCGCTGGCCGAGGTGGACGTGATCGGCTTCTGCGTCCCGGTCAACCAGAAGATCGGTCCGGGCGACCGCTTCATCGCAGCGGAACTCAAAGAGCTCAGCGCGCCGGTGATCGCGGTGGTGACCAAGACCGACACGGTGTCCAAGCCGCAGATCGCCCAGCAGCTGCTGGCCATCAGCCGGCTGGCGGACTTCGCCGACATCGTCCCGGTGTCCGCCCAGCGCAACGATCAGGTCGATCTGCTGGCTGATCTGTTCTTCCAACGGCTACCGGCCGGACCGCAGCTCTACGGCTCCGATGTGGCCACCGACGAGAGCGACGAGTCGCGGATCGCCGAGCTGATCCGTGAGGCGGCGCTGGCCGACGTACGCGAGGAGTTGCCGCACTCGATCGCGGTGACCATCCAGGAGATGAACCAGCGGGAGGTCGCGCCCGGCAAGCCTGCGATGTTGGACATCTTCGCGACCCTGCATCTGGAACGATCGAGCCAGAAGCCGATCATCCTGGGTCAGGGCGGCACCCGATTGCGCGACATCGGCACGGTCGCCCGGCGTGGCATCGAGCAACTGCTCGGGCAGCGGGTGCACCTCAACCTGCACGTGTCGGTGCTGGGCGAATGGCAGCGTGACCCCAAGAAACTGGACCGGTTGGGATTCTGAGCAGTGATAACCCTTGTTCGCTAAGTACAAAGCCGCTTTCGCCCTACCCGGTACCGCAGCCTTCTGTGCGGCCGGTTTCATCTTCCGATTCTCGATGGCGATCTATCCGATCGGGTTGGTGCTCATCGTGTCGGCGCGCACCGGTCGCTACGGTTTCGCCGGCGTCGTCAGCGGCGCCTATGTTCTCGGGGGAGCGCTGGGCAACCCGATCGCGGGCACGCTGGTGGACCGGCTCGGCCAGCGCCGGGTACTGCTGCCCTTCGTGATCGCCCACCTCGGCGTGACCGGGGTGATGGCGGGACTGCTGATCAGCCGTGCGCCGCTGTGGACGCTGCTGCTGCCGGCGGTGCTGATGGGCATGACGTTGCTGAACGTCGGCGCCCTGATCCGGGCACGGTGGTCCTACGTCTGGGCGGACTCGGCGGCCCAGCGGTCGACTGCGTATTCCCTGGAATCCACCTTGGACGAGCTGGTGTTCGTGCTGGGCCCGCTGACCGCCACGTTGCTGGCCACCCACACCTACCCGGTGCTGACGTTGCTGGTGGCCCTGGTGCTGATCAGCATCGGATCGGCCTGGCTCAGCAGGCTACCGGCCACCGAGCCGCCTGCGAACAGGTCGGTCGCCGGCCAGACGCGTACTTTCGCACTGCGCAGCAGGGGAATGCTGCTGATCACGCTGGTGATGGTCTGCATGGGGGGCGTGTTCGGCAGTGCTGAGGTCGTGATGGTGGCGTTCTGCGGACAGCTCAACGATCGGGGCAGTGCGGGGTGGGTGGTGGCCTGTTTCGCCGGTGGTAGCGCGGTTTCCGGGCTCGCCTACGGTGCCCGTCATTGGCAGACCCCGCTGGTGCGCAGGTTCGTGATCAGCGCGCTGATCTTCGGCGTGCTGCCGCTGCTCTACTTCGCTGCGAATAGTATTCCGGCGCTGGCCGTGTGCACCGCCGTGGTGGGGCTGGGGATCGCGCCGGTGTTGATCGGGGGTTTCGGGCTGGTCGATTCGATAGTGCCGGCCGCGTCGCTCACCGAGGGCCTGACCTGGATCGGTACCGGCCTGTCGGTCGGCTACGGGTTCGGTGCCGCGTCGGTGGGTGCGGTCGCGGATGCGCACGGGGCGCGGTTGGCCTTCGTGGTGCCGGTGGTCGGAGCATTCCTGGCCGCGGGCGTCGCGGTCCTGCTGGCCAGGCGGCTTGCCGAACGCGTCCCGAATCCGATGGCGTACACCGCTTCGGGCTGAACCGTTTCAGCCGGGGTGGGGTGGTTGGTAACTGCCCAGCTGCCAGGTGCGTACACTTGACGCCGTAGCCCGCAGAGTTCTGCCTCGGGCCACGTTTCGTCGATTACCACGCGCCGCGACCCCCATGGTCTGCGCCGGGCAGGACGATCTCTCACTATGTACGGAGTATCTCTATGGCGGACAACCGCCCCAGCATCACCCTGCCCGCACCCGCGCAGGCAGCTCAGCAGTCCGAGCTCAGCTTCACAGACCTCGGCGTCCCGACCGTCCTCGCCGACATCCTTGCCGCGCAAGGCATAACGCACCCCTTCCCGATCCAGGCCGCAACGTTGCCGGACTCACTTGCGGGCCGTGACGTCCTGGGCCGTGGCCGCACCGGCTCGGGCAAGACCTACGCATTCGTGCTGCCCGTGCTCGCCCGACTTGCCACCAGCAGGACCCAGCGCACCCCGAAGCGTCCGCGTGCGCTGATCCTGGCGCCCACCCGTGAGCTCGCCAGTCAGATCGAGGCGTCCGTCGCCCCGTTGGCCGCGGCGCTGTCGATGCGCACCATGACCGTGTTCGGTGGCGTCGGTGCCAACCCGCAGATCACCTCGCTGCGAGCTGGTGTCGATGTGCTCGTCGCCTGCCCCGGACGCCTGGAGGACCTGCTCTCCGGCGGTCACGTGAACCTCGACGCGATCGAGATCACCGTGCTGGACGAGGCAGATCACATGGCCGACCTGGGATTCCTGCCGGCCGTCCGTCGGCTGCTCGACAAGACGCCGCGTAATGGTCAGCGGATGCTCTTCTCCGCGACCTTGGACGGCGGCGTCGATGTCATCGTCAAGCGTTTCCTGACCAACCCGGTGACCCACAGCGTGGATTCAGCGCAGTCGCCGGTGTCGAAGATGTCGCACCACGTGCTGCACGTTCAGCACGACGATCGACTGCCGGTGCTGGTGGATCTCACTTCGGCACCCGGCCGCACGCTGGTGTTCACCCGCACCAAGCACGGCGCGAAGAAGCTCACCCGCCAGTTGATCGCCTCCGGTGTGCCCGCTGTCGAACTGCACGGAAACCTCGCGCAGAACGCCCGCACCCGCAACCTGCAGGCTTTCTCCGACGGCACGGCCAACACCCTGGTGGCCACCGACATCGCGGCCCGCGGGATCCACGTCGACGACGTGAACCTCGTCGTGCACGCTGACCCGCCGGTGGAGCACAAGGCCTATCTGCACCGCTCAGGCCGCACCGCCCGCGCGGGGGCCGAGGGCACGGTCATCACACTGATGACCGACGACCAGGTCTCCGATGTCCGCGACCTCACCCGCAAGGCCGCGATCAGCCCCACCACGACGCGCCTCAAGCCGGGCCACCCGCTGCTTGCCGAGCTGGCGCCCGGCGAGCGTGTCTTCGTGCAGCCGCCGGCAAACGCGATCAGCCCGGACACCCCTCGCGGACCTGTCGGTTCGGGACGCGGCGGCCGGTCCCGTTCGGGCGGACAGCCCCGCAGCGGTGGCGGTGGCCAGCGTTCCGGCGGTCAGCGCGCCAGTTCGGGTCGTTCGGCAACCGGCGGTTCCCCGCGATCTGCGGCGACCGGTTCGGGCAGCCGTCCTGCCAAGACCTATACGACCAGCAGTGCCGGCGCCTCGGCGCCGCGCACGGCTGGTGCGGCAGCCTTTTCGGCTGGCGCTCGCCCCCGCGGACGCCGCTCAGCTGGCTAGAGCTGCACAACGGGGGCGCATTCGGCCGGTCGTCGGGGTAAAGCCTGCGACCGGCCGGAGCGGTGAGCTGCCATCTGTCGTCATGGTCTGAGAGCATTGACAGGTGCCCCTCTACCGCGACGAAGCAGTGGTGCTGCGCGTCCACAAGCTGGGCGAGGCGGACCGGATCGTCACCCTGCTCACCCGGCGGCACGGCCGGATCAGGGCGGTGGGCAAGGGCGTCCGCCGCACCACGTCGCGTTACGGTGCCCGGCTCGAACCCGGCAGCCACATCGACGTCCAGTTGCATACCCGCACAGCCGAACCCGATGCCGGCCGCGGCCATCCACGTCCGAACGGGCTGGACCTGGTCACGCAGGTCGAGACGGTCGAGAACTACGGCGCGAAGGTGTCCGGCGACTACGCCGCCTGGACCGCAGCGGTGGCGATCTGCGAAACCGCTGAACGGCTCACCCCTGAAGAAGGCGAACCGGCCCTGCGGCAGTACCTGCTCTTGGTCGGAGCGTTGCGCGCGCTGGCGGGTTCGGAACACGATTCCTCGTTGATTCTCGATGCATTCCTGATCCGGTCGATGTCCCTGGCCGGCTGGGAACCCGCGCTGGCCGAGTGCGCGGTCTGTTCCGCACCCGGTCCGCACGCCGCCTTCCACATCGTCGCCGGCGGTGCCGTCTGCCCGAACTGCCGGCCGCCGGGTAGCCCCCGGCCGCACCTGGAGTCGCTGCAGCTGATGTCTGCGTTGCTGTCCAGTGACTGGCCCACCGCCGACGCTGCCTCCGGACCCGCCTGCCGCGAGGCCAGTGGGCTGATCGCCGCCCACCTGCAGTGGCACCTCGAGCGCGGGATCAGGTCGCTACCCCTGGTCGATCGGTGACCGGCTGTTCGGCAAGCATCGACCTGCCGCTGCCACCCGTTACGGTGTCCTGATGGCTGTGTATCGGGCTAGGGACGGATCCGGGCGCCCCGGCCGGCGACGCACGGTCGACTGGCCGGCCCCCCCGGCGCACCCGTCCGGCGCCGTCGCCCCGTCGATTCCCGCCGAACTAGTCCCGAAGCACGTGGCGATAGTGATGGACGGCAACGGGCGGTGGGCCAACCAGCGGGGTCTGCCCCGCACCGAGGGCCATCGAGCCGGCGAGGGCGCCTTGATGGACGTCCTGTACGGGGCGATGGAAATCGGCGTGGAGGTCGTGTCCGCGTACGCCTTCTCGACCGAGAACTGGCGTCGCTCCCCGGATGAGGTGCGCTTTCTGATGGGGTTCAACAAGGACGTCATCCGGCGCCGCCGCGATGAGCTCAACGAGCTCGGAGTACGGATCCGTTGGGCGGGCCGGCGACCGCGGCTGTGGCGCACGGTGCTGAGCCAGTTGGAGGACGCCGAGAACTACACCCGGGCCAACGACCGGCTCACGCTGCAGTTCTGCGTCAACTACGGGGGGCGTGCCGAGATCGTCGACGCCGCGCGCCGGATCGCCACGCT
>JBBQFE010000088.1:0-8926 GCA_038321605.1 Mycobacteriales bacterium
CGCTGTTACTGGCACCGCGACAATCTAACGCGAACCGGTGAGGTGTTCGATCGCGAGCTGATTGAGCCGGACGAAGCCGTAGCCCTTTTCGCCGACGGCATCGGGGTCGAAGTCCTCGAACGCCGAGGTGTCGCCCATCAGGTCGGTGTAGGTCTCGCCGGCGTTCAGGGTCGGCTGGGAGAGCTCGGCCACCTTGGCGTACGCGAGCGCCTCGGCAACTTCGGGGTCGGCCCGGAACGCCGCAGCCTTCTCCTTCAGGATCAGGTACATCCGCATGTTCGCCGCGGCTGAATGCCAGACGCCGTCATAGTCCTCGGTGCGCGACGGCTTGTAGTCGAAATGCCGCGGGCCGTTGTAGGACGGTCCGCCACCGGGGCCACCGTTCTCCAGCAGATCCACCAGGCTGAAGGCGTTCATCAGGTCACCGTGGCCGAAGATCAGGTCCTGGTCGAACTTGATGCCGCGCTGGCCGTTGAGGTCGATGTGGAAGAGCTTGCCGTGCCAGATCGCCTGCGCGATGCCGGAGGCGAAGTTGAGGCCGGCCATCTGCTCGTGCCCGACCTCGGGGTTGACGCCCACCAGGTCAGGTCGGTCCAACGAGTTGGTGAAGGCGATGGCGTGGCCGAGGGTGGGCAGCAAGATGTCGCCGCGGGGCTCGTTCGGCTTGGGCTCGATCGCGAACTTGATGTCATACCCGCGCTCGGTGACGAAGGTCGTCAGCAGGTTCATACCCTCGCGGTACCGCTCGAGCGCCGCCTGTACGTCCTTGGCGGAGTCGTACTCGGAACCCTCGCGGCCGCCCCAGAGCACGAAGGTCTGGGCACCGAGGTCGGCTGCCAGCTCGATGTTGCGCAGTACCTTGCGCAGGGCGTACCGACGGATCTCGCGGTTGTTGCTGGTGAAACCGCCGTCCTTGAAGACCGGGTGCGTGAACAGGTTGGTGGTCACCATCGGCACCACCATGCCGGTCTCGGCTAGTGCGTCCTTGAACTTCGCGATCGTCTTGTCGCGGTCCGACACCGAGGAGCCGAAAGGAATCAGGTCGTCGTCGTGAAAGGTGAGTCCGTAGGCGCCCAGCTCGTTGAGCTTGTGGACGGCCTCGATCGGGTCGAGTGGCGCGCGGGTGGCATCACCGAACGGATCGCGGGCGGTCCAACCGACCGTCCACAGTCCGAATGAGAATTTGTCTGCCTTGGTGGGTGCGTCAGCCATGTCGTGTCACTTTCAGCGCTTCGGGATCACGGGCGGGGGGGAGGGAGTTTGTTCAGTGCCTAAACTTATCCGCCTAAACCTATCCCCGGTGCCAGGTTTCCGCAAGATGTCGGGGCCATTAATCCGCCGGCACCGCTGCAGGAGTTTCAACCCACACGCCGGCCCGGCTACTCGGCGACGCGGTAGCCCAGACCTGGCTCGGTGATCAGGTGCCGGGGCCGGGCCGGGTCGGCCTCCAACTTGCGGCGCAGCTGACCGAAGTGAAAACGCAGGTAGCCCGACTCCTCGGCGAACGCAGGACCCCACACCTCCGTCAGCAGCTGCCGTTGGGTTATCAGCTTGCCCGGGTGCCGGACCAGGCGTTCGAGCAACTCCCACTCGGTCTTGGTCAGCCGGATCTCGACTCCGGCGCCGTCGATGACCCGGTGTGCGGCGAGGTCGATGGTGCGGTCACCGACCCGGACCTGCGACGCGGAATCGCCCGCCTCGGGCGTCACCCGGCGAGCGACCGCCCGCATCCGGGCCATCAGCTCGTCCATCCCGAAGGGTTTGGTCACGTAGTCATCGGCACCGGCATCCAGGGCCGCAACCTTGTCCGCGCCGCCGGTGCGACCAGAGAGCACGATGATCGGCGCCACGCACCAGCCCCGTAGACCTGCGATCACCTCGCTGCCGTCCATGTCGGGCAGTCCCAGGTCCAGCAGCACCAGATCCGGCGGGTGCTTGGCCGCCTCGATGAGCGCGGCCGCCCCGGTGGCCGCCGAGTTCGCCTCGTAGCCGCGTGCGCGCAGATTGATCACCAGGGCACGGACGATCTGCGGCTCGTCGTCGACCACCAGCACCCGCATCAGATGTTGCCCGCGGACAGTTCATGCGCCGGTGCTGCGACGTCCTGCGCTGCCACGCCCGGTGCTGCGACGTCCTGCGTTGCCGGGTCCTGCGCTGCCACGTTCTCGGTAACCGCCGGGCCGCTGACCGGCGACGCCGGCAGCGTGACGGTGACCATCAGGCCCCCGCCCGGGGTGTCCTCCAGGCCGATGGTGCCCCGCATGGCCTCCACGAAGCCGCGCGCGATGGCCAGCCCCAGACCGACGCCGGCGCCGGTGCTCACCGCGCGATCGTCGCGGCGCTGGAAGGGCGCGAACACGGCCTCGCGGGCGCCCTCGGTGATCCCAGGACCCCGATCTGTCACGCGCAGTTCCACCTCATCGCCCACGGCCGAAGCCGACACCCTTACCGGCTCGCCGACCGGACTGTACCGCTGAGCGTTCTCCACCAGATTGGCGATGACTCGTTCCAGCAGGCCGGGATCGGCGATCACCTCGGGCAACTCCGGTGGCACGTCGATCTCGACGGGGACGGCCGCCGGATCCGCGACCGGCTCCTGTCGGTGAGCGGCCACCGGCAGCGACATCGCCAAGGCCCGGCTGACCACGTCGTCCAGCCCAACCGGGTGCACATTCACCGAAAGCGCACCGGCCTGCAGCCTGGACAGGTCGAGCAGGTTGGTCACCAGGGCGGTGAGGCGGTCCAGTGCCAGGTCGGCGTTCTCGAGCAGCTCGGCCTCGTCGGCCTGGCTCCAGTCGACGTCCTGGCTGCGCAGGCTTGACACCGCAGCTTTCGCGGCGGCGATGGGGGTGCGCAGGTCATGGCTGACGGCGTTGAGCAGGGCTGTCCGCGCCCGGTCGGTCTGCGCCAACTCGGTGGCCGCGTCAGCCTGCTGGCTGAGCCGGCGTTGCTGGTATGCCACCGCGACCTCGGTGGCGAAGGCCGCCAGCATCCGCTGGTCCTCCGAGGCGAGCGCGCGGCCCTTGAGCACCAGCACCAGATCGTCGCCCACCGGAACTTCGGTGTCACCCTCGTCCGGTCGCTCGCAGGGCGTCTCACCCACGAACGCCACCCGCGAGAAGGTACTGGCCCCCGGCGTCTCGCCCTCGCGTCGCAACAGGGTCACGCTGGCTACCGCGAACGTCTCGCGGACCCGGTCCATCAGGGCGGGCAGGGCCTGTTCACCACGCAGCAGGCTGCCGGCCAGCGTCGACAGCGTCTCGGCCTCGGCGTTGGACCGGGCCGCCTCCACGTTGCGTCGGGCAGCCTGATCGACCACCCGCGACACCAGCACCGCGATCACCACGAACACCACCAGCGACAGCAGGTTCTCCGGCCGCGAGATGGTGAACCGGTGCAGCGGTTGTACGAAGTAGTAGTTGAGCAGCAGGCTGGCGACGATGGCCGCCACCAACGCTGGGTAGAAACCTCCGACCAGGGCGCAGATCACCACGACCAGCAGGAACAGCAGTAGATCGCTGCCCAGCGCGAGGTCGGAACGGAACGAGATGCAGGTCGGCACCAGGATCGCCATCAGCACGGCGCCCACCACCAGCCCGGCGATGCGTCGCTGGACGGTGAGACCACCGGTCAGCTTCGGCAGAACCCGTCCCTTGCCGATGTACTCATGACTCACCACGTGCACGTCGATAGTGCCCGAGCGGCGGGTGATGGTCATGCCGGTGCCCGGCCCGGTCAGCCCGGCCACCACCGGGTTGCGGCGGCTCGCACCGATCACGATCTGGGTCGCGTTCTTGGCCTTCGCGAACTCGAGCACCGCGGTCGGGATGTCGTCACCGATGATCGAGTGGTACGTGCCGCCGAGGGATTCCACCAGCAGTCGCTGCTGGTCGAGCGAGGCGATGGACGATCCGGCCAGGCCGTCACTGCGCGCGATGTGCACCGCCAACAGTTCGCCACCCGAGGCGCGAGCAGCGATCCGGGCGGCGCGCCTGACCAGTGCATCGCCCTCCGGGCCGCCGGTGAGCGCGACCACCACCCGCTCCTTGGTCTCCCAGGTCGAGGCGATGCCGTGCTGCTCGCGGTACCGCTGCAGGCCCTCTTCCACACTGTCGGCCAGCCACAGCAGGGCAAGTTCCCGCAGCGCGGTCAGGTTGCCGGGCCGGAAATAGTTGGACAGCGCCGCGTCGATCTTGTCCGGGTGATACACGTTGCCGTGAGCCAACCGGCGACGCAGCGCCTCCGGTGTCATGTCCACCAGCTCGATCTGCTCGGCCGCGCGGACCACCGAGTCGGGCACGGTTTCCCTTTGCGGCACACCGGTTATCGCCTGTACCACGTCGTTCAGCGATTCCAGATGCTGCACGTTCACCGTGCTCACGACGTCGATGCCGGCAGCGAGCAACCGCTCGACGGCCTCCCAGCGCTTGGAATAGCCGAGGTCACCGACGACGCTGTGCGCCAGCTCGTCGACGAGCGCCACCTCGGGCCGCCGCTCCAGCACTGCCTCGAGGTCCATCTCCTCGAACTCGGTGCCGCGGTACTCGACCTTCTTGCGGGCGAGAACCGGCAGGTCACCGATCCGGTCGGCGGTGTGCTGGCGACCGTGGGTCTCGACGAAGGCGACCACCACGTCGGTGCCGCGCTCGAGCCGGCGGTTGCCTTCATCCAGCATCTTGAAGGTCTTGCCCACTCCGGGCGCGGCGCCGAGGTAGACCCTCAAGCGGCCTCGTTGTGCCACCCGATCGCCTCCGCTCTCATGCCCGCTGCTTACGTGACCGACCGCTCCCCTAGCCGGCCTTGGGATACCGCTGGTCCAGTGCCAGGTTCAGTTGCAGCACGTTCACCCGGGGCTCGCCGAGGAACCCGAGGTCTCGGCCCTTACTGTACTGAGCAACCAGCGCCTGGACCTGAGCCGCCGTGACACCGCGCGCCTTGGCGACGCGGGCCAGTTGCATCCTCGCGTTCGCCGGACTGATCTCCGGGTCCAGCCCGGAACCGGAGGCCGTGACCGCGTCGCCGGGGACCGCCGGTACCGCCGGCGCATCGCCGCGAACGGGAACGATCTGGCCACCCGAATAGTCGGCGCCGAACTTGGCCAGCTCAACCGGGACACCGTCGTAGTTCGTCACGAACGGGGTCCGCGTGCCGGTCTGGTTCACGCTGACCACCCGGGTGACATGGCCCGCGTAGCCCGGACCCGACCAGAACACCGCCAGCACCGCACCGACACCGTCCTTGGTGCAGTACGGGCGCGAACCGTCGACCCCGTCCAGCTGGCCGATCGCCAGGCTGCGGGCACAGATCTGCGTGAGCAGGCTCTGCTTGCCGGCGTCACCGGACACCGAGGGATCGGGCAACGTGTCGACCACCGACTCCGGGCCGAGGTTGCTGGCGCTGGTCGCCGTCGGGTCGTAGCCGGTGCTGCCGGCTGCGGACGGGCGCGGCTGGAAGTACTGCACCAGCGGATTGCCCTTGGCATCGGAGAAGGTCTGGCCGATGATCTTGGATCCGATGACACCGGACTTCGACGACAGCAGCGACCCGTCGGCCCGGCCGCTGAGGCCGGGCAGCTGGGCGATGGCCAGCACCACGAGCGGGTAACCGATCCCGAGGACCACCGTGAAGATGAGCAGCATCCGCAGCGCCGCGAAGAGGGTACGAAAGGAGGTGAACAGCGATTTCATGATGACTTCCGGATTCCGGGAATGAACTGCACGAGCAGGTCTATGATCTTGATACCGAGGAAGGGCGCGACGATGCCGCCCAGCCCGTAGATGTACAGGTTTCGCCGGAGCATCTGACTGGCCGAGCTGGGCTTGTAGCGCACCCCGCGCAACGCCAGCGGAATCAGCGCGATGATGACCAGTGCATTGAAGATGACGGCTGACAGGATCGCTGATTCGGGCGAATGCAGCCGCATGATGTTCAGCTTGTCCAGCCCCGGGTACAGGGCGGCGAACATCGCCGGGATGATTGCGAAGTACTTCGCCACGTCGTTGGCGATCGAGAACGTGGTCAGCGAGCCCCGGGTGATCAGCAGTTGCTTGCCGATCTCCACGATCTCGATGAGTTTGGTCGGATCAGAATCGAGATCCACCATGTTGCCGGCCTCTTTCGCCGCCGAGGTCCCGCTGTTCATCGCGACCCCGACGTCCGCCTGAGCCAGCGCAGGAGCGTCGTTCGTGCCGTCACCGGTCATCGCGACCAGCTTGCCGCCCTCCTGCTCCCGCTTGATGAGGGCCATCTTGTCCTCGGGCTTGGCCTCGGCGAGATAGTCGTCGACGCCGGCCTCCTCGGCAATAGCCTTTGCGGTCAAGGGATTGTCGCCGGTGATCATGATGGTCTTGATCCCCATCCGGCGCAGCTCGGCGAACCGCTCGGCCATGCCCTGCTTGACGACGTCCTTGAGGTGGATGACGCCCAGCACCTGTGCCTGTGCACCGGCGATTCGGTCGGCCACCACCAGCGGGGTGCCGCCCGATGCGCTGATGCCATCGACGATCTGGCCCATCTGCGTGGGAACCTGGCCGCCGTTGTTGCGCACCCATTCAGCCACCGCACCGGCCGCTCCCTTGCGGACCTCGCGCGCCGGTTCGTCGGCGAGCGCCGTGAGGTCCACCCCGCTCATCCGGGTCTGGGCGGTGAAGGGCACGAAGGTGGCGTGCGCCAGCTCACCGGTGGCCCGCTCGCGCAGCCCGTACTCGGTCTTGGCCAGCACGACCACCGATCGTCCCTCCGGCGTCTCGTCGGCCAGCGAGGACAGCTGCGCGGCATCGGCCAGTTCGGCCAGTTCGATCGCGCCGACTGCCAGAAATTCCGAAGCCTGCCGATTGCCGAGCGTTATCGTGCCGGTCTTGTCCAACAGCAGCGTGTTCACATCGCCGGCTGCCTCGACCGCCCGGCCGCTCATGGCGAGCACGTTGCGTTGCACCAGCCGGTCCATGCCGGCGATCCCGATGGCAGAGAGCAGGGCACCGATGGTCGTGGGGATCAGGCAGACGAGCAACGAGATCAACACGATCCCGGTGACCCCGTTGTGGTCCAGCGCTGCGGTGTCGGGGATCCCGGGCTGGTTCGCCTTGCCGAAGATGGCCAGCGGCTGCAGGGTGACCGTCGCCAGCAGGAAGATCACGGTCAGCGAGGCGAGCAGGATGTTCAGCGCGATCTCATTGGGGGTCTTCTGCCGACTGGCACCCTCGACCAGCGCGATCATCCGGTCGATGAAGCTCTCGCCGGGCTTCTGGGTGATCTGGATGACGATCCGGTCGCTGAGGACCTTCGTGCCGCCGGTGACCGAGCTGCGATCGCCGCCGCTCTCACGGATCACCGGTGCACTCTCACCGGTGATGGCACTTTCATCAACGCTGGCAACGCCGTCTATCACGTCCCCGTCGCCGGGAACGATGTCGCCTGCCTCGCAGACCACCCAGTCACCGCGCTGCAGCTCAGGAGCAGCCACCGACTCCTCGCCACCGGTGTAGTCGGCCTCGCGTCCGGTCTTGTCGTTCACCCGACGCAACCGACGGGCCATGGTGTCGGTCTTCGCCCTGCGCAGCGACTCGGCCTGGGCCTTGCCGCGGCCCTCGGCGACCGCCTCCGCCAGGTTGGCGAACACCACCGTCAACCACAGCCAGACCACGATCAGCCAGGCGAAGACGGACGGGTGGGTGATCGCCTCGACGGTGGTGAACAGCGCCCCCAGCTCGACGATGAACATCACCGGGTTCTTGTAGAGCGTCCGTGGATCGAGCTTGCGGGTCGCGTCGGGAAGCGCCTTCCAGAGCATCGACGGGTCGAGTAAACCTGCCTGTACAGCAGCCATCAGTGCAGTCCTTCTGCGAGCGGTCCCAGCGCCAGCGCCGGGAAGTAGGTGAGGCCGACGACGATCAGGGTCACGCCGGTGAGTAGGCCGATGAACAGCAGCTTGTGGGTCGGCAGGGTGCCGTCCGATGCCGGAACCGGCTTCTGTCGGGCCAGCGAACCAGCCAGCCCGAGGACGAAGACGATGGGCAGGAATCGGCCGAGCAACATGGCGATGCCCAACGCGGTGTTGTACCAGTTGGTGTTGACGGAGATACCGGCGAACGCACTGCCGTTGTTGTTCGCCGCCGACGTGAAGGCGTACAACACCTCGGACAAGCCATGTGGGCCGGCGTTCAACATGCCTGCCCGTTCGCCGGGCAGCGCCATCGCCAGCGCGGTTCCGACCAAGACGATGGTCGGTGTCGTGAGGATGTAGAGGGAGGCGAACTTCATCTCCCTGGCGCCGAGTTTCTTACCCAGGTACTCCGGCGTCCTACCGACCATGAGCCCGGCGATGAACACCGACAGCACAGCCAGGATCAGCATGCCGTACAGGCCTGAACCGGTGCCGCCGGGAGCAACCTCACCGAGCATCATGTTGACGATCAGAGTGGCTCCGCCGAGGCTGGTGTAGCTGTCGTGGAAGCTGTCGACGGCGCCGGTCGAGGTGAGGGTGGTCGCCGTTGCAAAGGCAGCCGAATCCGGTACGCCGAACCTGGTCTCGGTGCCCTCGGTGGCCGAACCGACGGCGGCGGGTACCGTCCCGTGGTGCGCCGTCTGGGCCGCGACGTTGAGCCCGAGGCTCAGCACCGCCAGCAGCCCCATAACTGCGACGATGGCGTAGCCCTGTCGCTTGTCCCCGATGATGCGACCGAAGGTGCGGGGCCGCGAGACCGAGATGCACAGCAGCAGGAAGATCTGCAGCCAGTTGGTCCAGGTGGTGGGGTTCTCGAACGGATGCGCCGAGTTGGCGTTGACGAAGCCACCGCCGTTCGTCCCGAGTTCCTTGATCGCTTCTTGGCTGGCGATCGGGCCACCGGTGATCGTTTGCTGGCCACCCGCGATCGTCGTGATCGTCTGGTAGCCGTGGAAGTTCTGGATCACGCCCGCGGCGACGAAC
>JBBQFE010000089.1:0-8895 GCA_038321605.1 Mycobacteriales bacterium
CCACGGGCCCGAACGGTGACGAAGGCGGCGCTGGCCGGCGGAATCTCCAGCTCGGCAGGTGAGACGCTGACGTCCACCAGGTCCTGCTCGTCGAAACCGACCATGCTCACCAGTGCCGGTGCGTTGCCCCGGTTGTCGATGGCTACCTGATGCTTGCTGCGCCGCCGGCCGCGCGCCTTCGCGGTTCTCGGTGACAGCTCAGCCGACAGCATCGGCACCGGCTCGACATCGAGAATGCCTTCGCTGACAACGGATCCAGCTGGGTCCTCGTGCGAACGGACATGCACACCGAAGGGCATCGGCCCGACCGGCACCTCGGCACCCGGCGGTGGCGAGAACATGATCCGGACGACGGCCTGTTTGCCGGGGAAGATGGAGACCGACGCCGGTTCGCTCACGCTCCAGCCGGCCGGCGGTCCGAGGACGTCGACTGCAAAGGAATCGACCACCCGACCTGTGTTGTCGACGGTGACCTCGATCGAGCTCTGCACGCCGGGGCGTAAGGCCAATCGCTGCGGTGATAGTGCTGCTTGTGCTCCCATGCGCTCAGCCAACAACGCGGCGCACGGTACCGGCAGGTGTATCAGGGCAGTGGACGGGGCAGCGACAGTTGCCCGATCGGGCAGGGCCGAAAGGGCAGTCCTGCAACCCGAAACGTTGCCCGGTCGCACCTGCCACAACCGAGTCGTCTCTGGTGATACTGCCCCGGTGATATTCGAAACCGACCAGGCACTCGCCGCGACGCTGAAGGCCAAGGTCCTCGGTGCTGCACCGGTGGGCATCGCCTTCGATCCGCCGAGCCGACCCTGGATCCAGTCGTTGAAGGGGCCGACGGTCAACCTCTTCCTCTTTGATCTCAAGGAGAATGCCAGTCGTCGCGAGTCTGCCTACGAGCCGATCCGGGACGCAGACGGGGTGGTGATCGGGCACCGGCCGCCGATGCAGCGCTGGGATCTGCACTACACGGTCACGGTGTTCGCCCCCCAGGTGGTCATCGAGCACAAGATCCTTTCGGCGGTGCTGCGGTACTTCGCCTCGATCGATGTGCTGCCAGTCGAGCTGATGCCGACTGCCCTTTCAGAGGTGGGCTATCCGGTTACCGTGTCCACCGGTTCGGGTCCCAAGCGCGGCATGTTCCTCAACTACGCCGGCGACATGAAGGTCGGCTTCGAGATGGCCATCACGGTGCCGATCCCGTCGCTGCCCGCGCCGCCGCCGGCACCGCCGGTGCAGCAGGCACCGCGGTTGGATGTCGGACCGGTTCCGGGCACCGACCCGGCTCGTACCGCGCAGGCCTCCGAATCGGTACCACCGCGAGCTGCGGCACCGAATCCGCCACCGGAGAAGGCAGAACCGGAGAAGGCAGAACCGGCCGAACAGGTATCAGGCCCGCCGGCTGCGACTCAACCCCGCTGAGAGTTCAACACCGCGCCGGACTGCCATCGGCAATTCCCGCGGCGGCTCCCCCAGCGGAGCACCACAACTGAGGGACTCCCGTACCGACCGGTCCGGGCCACGAGAGAGTGAAAGGCACGAACATGACTGAAGCAGCAGGCGGATTCTTCGGAGAAGTGGCGGAAGAGGCACTGGGCGTCGCCCAGACCGTGGGCCACGCAGCCGAGGGGATCTACGACGGAGCCACCGGTGACTGGGACGGCGCAGCGGACAGTGCGCAGTCGATGTCCGAAGCCGCCATCGGGGTGGCAACCGGCGGGATCTCCGAGGTCGCATCGATGGCGTGGGACGCAGTTGCCGAGCCCGCTGGCCTACCCAGCGCCCACGAGGCGGCGCACGACGCCCTACAGGCCGGCGGCAACGCCCTCGGCGACGGCATGTTCGGCCTGGTTGGCGACGAAGAGGCGCTGAAGTCTGCCAATTCCTTCGACGACGGCGACTACCTGGGCGGTCTGGGCCACATGGCGACCGGTGCCGAGAACACCATCGAGCACGCCGCGGGCAGCTTCGTGCAGGACGCCGAGCAGGGTGCCAGCGACCTGTACAACGACGCATCGTCTGCGGTGTCGGACTTCATGAACGAGTTCTGACAGACGCACCGACAGTCAGCCATTCATCCGAGGATCGGAAAGGGAATCGACGATGGCAAGCTTTGCCTCACCTGGCGTGTATATCGAGGAACTCGAATCTGCGGCCCGGCCCATCGAAGGCGTCGGCACTGCCGTGGCCGCCTTCGTCGGGCTGACCGCGGACGGGCCAATGAACGAACCGGTGCTCGTGACCAACTGGTCGAGCTACGTCAGCACCTTCGGCGAACCGGTGCCGGGAACCTACCTGGGTCACTCGGTCTACGGCTACTTCCTCAACGGTGGTGGTAAGGCGTACGTCGTCAGGGTCGGCGGCCCTGCGAGCAACGAGGCCCGGGCGAAGGCCCGCACCGAGTTGACAGCTGCCGCCGACCCTGCGCTGGCGACCTACGTGGTGACCGCCCTGTCCGACGACGACGGTCAGATCTCGGTGGAGATCACCGACCCGCCCGAAGGATCGCCGGAAGAGACCTTTCGGATCGTCGTCCGGTCTGGCGACCGTGAGGAGGAGTTCTCGCCGGTCAGCACCAAGCGCGGTCGCGGCAACATCGTCAATACGGTCAACGCCACCTCGACGCTCATCAGGGTGGCCGAGACCAAGTCCGAGACCGTCGAACGGCGGCCGGCCAACGGCACCGTGTCACTCGTCCGATCGCATTCGGTCAGCGCAGCACCGCGGCCCGCGGAGTACGTGGGAAGTACCGCGGACCGGACGGGTTTCGGCGGCCTCGAGGCGATCGACGGCATCACCATGGTGTGCGTGCCCGATCTGATGGCCGCGTTCCAATCCGGAGCGATCGACGCCGACGGCGTGCAGGCCGTGCAGACGGCGATGATCGCCCACTGTGAGCTGATGGGTGACCGGATGGCCATCCTTGACCCACCGCCTGACCTCAGCACCCAGCAGGTGCTGAACTGGCGAGTGGACACCGTCGGCTACGACTCGAAGTTCGCCGCGCTGTACTACCCCTGGTTGAAATACCTGGATCCCCTGGACGGCAAGGCGAAGATGATCCCGCCGTCGGGTTTCATGGCCGGCGTCTGGGCCCGAAACGATGCGACTCGAGGTGTCCACAAGGCGCCCGCCAACGAGATCGTGCGTGGCGTCCTCGGGGTCGCCAACGCGATAACCCGTGGCGAGCACGACCTGCTCAATCCGGTCGGCATCAACTGCGTGCGTCCGTTCGCCGGTCGCGGCACCAGGATCTGGGGTGCGCGAACGCTCTCGTCGGATCCGGCGTGGCGCTACATCAACGTCCGGCGGCTGTACAACTACGTCGAGTCCTCACTGCAGAACGGCACCCAGTGGGTGGTGTTCGAACCGAACTCCAAGGACCTGTGGGAACGGCTGAATCGCACGATCCGGTCCTTCCTGTTTCAGGTCTGGGCCAGTGGCGGACTCTTCGGCGACACCGTCGACCAGGCCTTCTACGTCAAGTGTGACGACGAAACCAATCCGAGCGAGTCCATCGAAGCGGGTCAGCTGATCTGCGAGATCGGCATGGCAGTGGTCAAACCCGCTGAGTTCGTAGTCTTCCGGCTGGCGCAATTGCCCAGCGGCATCAGCGCGATCAGCGAATAGGAGTAGCAGTCATGGCACTGATAGATCCACTGGCCAGTTACAGCTTCGGCGTCGAGATCACCGGCGTGACCATCGCCCAGTTCAAGGAGGTCTCGGGGCTCGGCGTCTCGGTCGGCGTCATCGAGAACCGGTCCAACCAGATCGGTGGCCTCCCGGTGCTGCAGAAGATGCCCGGCGCGGTCAAGTTCGATGACATCCACCTGTCGCGGGGCAAGGTCGCCGACCCGGCCTTCTGGACCTGGATCAAGACCGTTCAGGAGGGCAAGATCGACCAGGCTCGCAAGGACGGTTCGGTGATCCTGTTCGACTACGGCCACGGCGAGGTCACCCGGTTCAACTTCTTCGGCGGCTGGCCGTCACGGGTCGAGATCGGCAAGCTTTCGGCCGGCGCGGACTCGGTGCTGCTCGAGTCGGTGGTCATCTCCATCGAACGCCTCGAGATCAAGTGAGCACCATGACAACCCTCGACACCGCGCCGGTGCGGACCGAGTTCGCGTTCACGCTGCCGGTGGGTTACCTCGATGACAGCGGCGTATTCCACCGCGAGGGCAGGATGCGCCTTGCCACGGCCCGCGACGAGATCCTGCCGTTGCGCGATCCCCGGGTACAGGACAACGAGGCGTACCTCACGATCATCCTGCTCTCACGGGTGATCACCTCACTGGGTTCACTGTCGGCGGTCAACCCCGGGACCATCGAGGGAATGTTCGCCGCCGACCTGGCGATGTTGCAGGACCTCTACCGCAGGATCAACGCCGAGGGTCACACCCGTGCGGCGGTGCGGTGCCCGGCCTGCGAGCACGACTTTGCCGTTGACGTGTCGGGGGTTTCCGGCGCCGGGGGTACCGGTCCGGGGGGATCCTGACGTACGACACCGAACGCCTGCTCGAGGAGGCGTCGTACGTTGCCTACCACTTTCACTGGCCATTGGCCGACATCCTCGACCTCGAGCATCCGCTTCGCCGTGCATTCATCGATCAGATCGGACAGATCAACGAGCGACTCTCGCCCGTCGACGACCAGGAGGACTGAACCATGAGGTGGCCCTTCGGGCGGCGCGGTGAAACCAGCGAACCCGCTGTGGCAACCCCGTCCGCAGACCCACCGCCACCGGTTCGACCTGCGGACGCCTGGCGCTCGGCGGCCCCGATGGTCGGCTCGGTGTTGCAGTCCCTGGGTAGGCCGGCCCCGATGCGGCAGCGGGATTTCGTGCACACGCTGCCCAGCCGGTGGCAGCAGCCGGCATCAGTCACCGAGCTCGGCCATGAGCTGACCGCCCAGGCCCCGGCCGGCATGATCACCGGCCTGGTTACGCCGCAACACGAGGCGCTCTCGCCGGCGATCGCCGGTGCATCCGAGCTCAAGTGGCTGGCACCTGCCCGGGAGTTGCCGGCACAACCCCCGATCCGGCCCGGGCCCGACACCGCCGGCTGGCCGGGCACCCGGGGCGGCACGTCCGGATGGCCGGACGCCGAGCTGCTGGCACGTCCGGTGGTCAGCCGTGCCGGGCAGGCAACGCAGCCCGGCCCGGTATCGATCAGCCCCGGCGGCCCGGCCCAACCTGCTGGTCGGTCGGCAACCTTCGCCGTACCGCCAGCCGTCCCTCCGGTGCGTACCCACGCGCCGGAACGGACCGGGCCGGCCCCCGTCGACAGCGCGACGACGCCCGACACCGGGGTTCCGCAGCTGGAATCAGCCCTTGCTCACAAGGACCTTCCGGCCTCGAAGGCCGGTTCCGGCAGCTCGACGACTCGGTTCGCGAGGCGGACCAGCCGACTCGGAGCACCGATCCTGCCCGGCTCGGTTCAGGGCCGCGCGGTCGACCAGGACGACTCCGCGGACCTTGCAGACGGTGGCCCGGACGAGGGTCGCCACGGTGACGAGGGCAGCGGACCTGCAGATCTGACCGGTTCCGGAGCGCCCTTCGCAGGGCAGGTCGGGGACGGGAGCGCAGGTGCGGATCCCGCAGGAGAGTTCCACCGGTCCTACGACCTGCGAGGTCAGCAGCCGGACCCGGAGCGCGGTCGCGCACTCGCTGGCGGCGAACTGCCGCTGGCAGAGCTGACCGGGAAGGCTCCAACTCGTGCGGCCGCCGACCATCTAGCCGAAATCCCCGTAGCCGCAGGGGATGCCGGTGCTGAGGCTCGCGGGGTGCCGACCGATCCTGACGTCGCCGGTCCGGCGCGACGCCGTCGGACAACCGTCGGAGCTGGCCGGCCCGCGCTGACCCGACCGTGGCTGACCGCGGCCTCGACCGCGCTGCCCGCCACGAATGCACTGCCCAGCTTGCCTGCACTGCCCCGCTCGACTGCACTGCCTCTGTCGAGGGCACTCCCATCGTCCAAGGCGCCACCCGCCATGAATGCACTGCCCGGCTTGGCCGATCCGGCCAGCTCGAGCGCGCCGGGCAGAGCCGGGCTTGCGGACGCTACGCGACATGAGGACGTGCAGAGCAGTGATCTGTCCGGCGGGGCCGGCCAAGTGGAGCTCCCCTCCGACAACGGTTCAGCAGACCGAGGCGGGTCGGAACCGGCCGCGACGCCCGGATGGCCGGCAGCCACAACCCGCCGCAGTGGCCCTTCGGCAGTCGGAGAGACACCGGCGACCGAGCAGCGCGCGGGCACTGGCCGCGACCGGGGCGGCTCCTCTGATCGGCGCACCGGATCCGGTTCATCAGCACCGTCCGCGGTGCCCCAGACTCTGCGCTACGCCCGCAGTGCCAGATCGGCGACACCCGCCTTTCGCGGCCAGGACACGGGCGAAGCCGGTGCCGACACCACCGCGACCGGCGGCGCCGGTAGGCAGAGCCGACCGACGCAGGACGGCACCCTGCACGGCGGCAGCGGGCACCACAGCGCCCTGGCAACTCTCGGCGCCGCAGGACTCGGCGCGGTAGGACTGGGCACCGCAGGACTGAGCGCCGCAGGACTGGGCGCCGCAGGACTGGGCACCGCAGGACTCGGCGCGGCAGGACTGGGCGCGGTAGATCAGCAGGCGACCAGCGCGGGGCGCTCGCTGACAGCGGGCAGCGCCGAGACCGGCGCCGGTGGTGGCCAGCCACGGCCACCGGAAACCGATGACCCCGCCGCGCTGGATCGGCTGGCGCACCAACTCTTCGGACGGTTCCGGGGCCAGCTTGCCGCCGAGTTCCTGATCGGCCGCGAACGTTCCCAGCTGCTCACCGACTTCTAGCGAAAGGCCCACCCGATGACCGGCACCTCGCCAGCGCTCTCCCTTCGATTCGATGTCCGGATCGACGGTGTCGCCGTTGCAAGCTTCAGCGGCTGCAGCGGTCTGGCGGCAAGCTACGAGGCGTTCGAGTGGCAGGAGGGCGGCGACAACGGCACCGTGGTCCAGTTGCCGGGCAGGCTCTCGTACACCCCCGTCCAACTCAGTCGCGCGGTCGACAGTGAAAGCGGCGCGCTGGCCGCGTGGTTCAGCCAGCAGCAGCAGAGTCCCGCCCGGCGCACGGTGATGATCCAGCTCTACGACGGCAACGGGACGCTGGTGACGCACTGGAAGCTTGCCGGCGCCTGGCCGGTCCGCTACACCGGGCCGACGCTGACCACGACCGCCGAGGGCAACGCGGTAGCCGTCGAGGTACTGGAACTCTCACACCAGGGCTTCGACTCATGACCGGCGGCTCGATCGTCCGGGCGGTACTCACCGGGGCGGACGGCAGCATCCTGCCGTGCCAGTTCAACCCGACCACCCTGACCCTGGCCAAGTCCTCGCACTGGCAGGCCACACCCACCCGGGGGGCGGCCAGACAACCCCGTCCACAGTTCGTCGGGACGGGTCCGGAGACCCTGTCGGCGAAGTTGCTCTTCGACTCCTTCGACAGTCTCGGCGGCCAGGGCGTGCCGGTGTCGGTCGCGGTGAACCAGCTGCTGGAGTGGACCTGCGTGCCGACCTCTGCCTACAACGCGGCAACACCGCAACCGCCGATAGTGACCTTCCGCTGGGGAACAGGGGTCAGCTTCGAGGGCTTCCTCAAGTCGGTGAACGCGCAGTACACCATGTTCAGTCCGGACGGCCGACCGTCGAGGGCCACCGCCGACATCACCTTGCAGCGCACCCCCGATGACCCACGCGGCACCAACCCGACCTCCGGCGGTGTCTCGGGGCGACGCTCGGCCCTGGTGGGTGACGCCGATTCGTTGGCCTCCATCTCCTACGACAGTTACGGCGATCCCAACCTCTGGCGGGCGATCGCGTCCATCAACGGCATCGAGGATCCGCGGCGGGTGCCGGTAGGCACCAGATTGCAGATCCCGCCACGGTCCGAGGCCGTGGCACTCAGCTCGGTCGGTGATGGCGATGTTTGACCAGTCCAGGCACGGCAGCCGTCCCGAATTGACCGTCGATGGAGCACCGCTCGCGGCCGACGTGGTGCCGGCGCTGATCCGGGTGATCGTCGACAGCCACCTGCACCTGCCGGACATGTTCGTGCTGCAGTTCCGCGACACCGAGCGCGAGGTCGTCCGCCGGGCCAACATCAGCTTCGGCAGCAGGATCGAGGTCAGTGCGACCGCCGACGGCGACGGCACGCTCAGCAGGCTGATCTCGGGCGAGGTGACCGCGCTGGAACAGCAGACCGACGGCACCGGTACCTCGACCATCGTTCGGGGCTACGACCAGAGCCACCGGCTGAGTCGCGGCCGGCACACCAGGACCTTCGCCGACACCACGGATGCAGACATCGTCCGGCGGATCGGTGGCGAGGCCGGACTCGGTATCGGCGAGGTTTCCAGCGACGGCCCCACCTATACCCACGTCAGCCAGCTGAACTTGACCGACTGGGAGTTTCTACGTTCGCGGGCGCATGAAACCGGCCACGAGGTCAGCGTGCACGACGGCGCATTGAACTGGCGTCGACCGGCGGACAGCGGCACCGCACCGTCGGGATCCGACGATCTGCTCTCACCGGCCGCCCCCCATGAGCTGCTGCTCGGCCGCGACCTGCACCGCTTCAGCCCGCGGGTCTCTGCCGCCGAGCAGGTCTCGGAGGTGCAGGTGCGCAGCTGGGATCCCACCCAGAAGCAGACGATTGTCGGCTCGGCGCAGGCGAGTTGCAGCAGCGCGGGTGTGGGCATCGGACCCGCCCAGTTGGCGAAGACCTTTTCGGCAAGCCCCTTCGTCGTCGTCGACCGGCCGGTCACCAGCCAGGGCGAGGCGGACGCGCTGGCTGCGGCGGTCGCCGATCACATCGCGGGTGTGCACGCCGAAGCCGAGGCGACGGCGCACGGCGATCCCCTGCTCAGGCCGGGG
>JBBQFE010000090.1:0-8861 GCA_038321605.1 Mycobacteriales bacterium
AACTCGGCCCCAACAGGGCTGCGGCGGCGAACCTCCACTATTGCAGCGACCGGGCCCGGGTGTGCGAGGACCGTCCGGCGCGTCGCCAGAGCCGGCGCTGCAGGGCCAGGGTGGCGACACCGGCCGCGGTCATTCCGACGAGATTCAGGGCGAGCTGGCTCAGCGATCCGGTGATCTGGCGCGGCACCCACAGTGCCACCGAAAGCGCCAGGTCACCTGCGGCCGGCACCGTGGTGACCGAGATGAACACGCCGACCAGTGCGTTCGATCGACCAGCCGTCTGCGACAGCACACCCGCGCAGCCTGCGATCAGCGCGACGACGATCGACCACCGGTCCGGTCGCCAGATGAAGCCCGTCAGCGGGCGCGCCGCCGTCACCGAGGACGGCTCGAGCCAACCGACCAACCTGGCCAGTAGTGCGAGTGTGAGCGCGATGGCGATCGCTACCGAGAATCCCTTGGCCAGCAGAAGCAGGGCCCGCCGGCTCAGCCCGACCCTGCCGAGGGTGAGCCCCACTGCCAATGCGGCCACCACCCCGAATTCGGGACCAACCACCATCGCGCCGACCACCAGCACGGCCGAATCGGTGATCACGGCGACCGAGGCGAGGATGACTGCGATGGTGAGAAAGGTGTAGTAGGACCACGATCCGCGAACCTCGGAATAGGCCTGGTCCAGCACCTCGTCCCACACCACCGCGTCCTCGGGTGAGCCTGGGGCCGCCTGCTCGGTTGCCCGGGCGTTGCGCGAGGGGGCCGCATCGATACGGGACAGGGTCACGCCGCCGGTCTCGTACAGCCCCAGGCTGCGCAGTTGCTGCAGGATGTCGGTCACCGCCTCGCGCGTGACATCGCAGAGCACGACGTCCCCCGCGGGCCGGACGCCGGCGCCGGCGAACCGCACCACGTTGGTCACCCTCGGATCGTGCGTGAGGGAGTCGACGAGGGTGTCGCTGCCCTCGGTGGGCACGGTCAGCCGCAGATGCATCACAGCGAGCATCGTCTCATCCGACGCACAGCCCCTGGTTAAGTCGCTGTGCGGTATCGGCGCTACTACGCTACTGTAGGTCCACCCGCAGGCACTGGTGAAGCCACCGCCTAACCTGCTCGGATGTCCGGCACCGGTGATGCCGGTGCCGCAACAGGCGGACAACGTGCGTACGCATGAGCGGCTCCACCACACTTCCGCTGCTCCACCGCTGCCCGGACCGGGCACCGCGGCGGCCGCGGCTCTCCCCTCCGATCTGGGCGGGCGTTACCGTCTGGGCAGACAGCTCTCCCATCGCCCACCGGTCTTTCTGGCCTATGACCTGCGACTGGAGCGACCGGTCACGCTCACCCTGCTCGACACCGAGTCCGGGCAGGGCTGGGTGACGCCGGGACACGATCGCGTGACGCTGGCGTCTTCGTTGAGCCACCCCGCGCTGGCGACCCTGCTCGACGCCGATGACAGCCCACAGGCCCGACCGCCGTACCTGATCACCGACTCCTTCGCGGCGATCACCCTCACCGAACTCGCCGCCGCCCACGACGTCGACATCGTGTCCGCCCGGTCGCTGGCCACCCAGTTGCTCGCGGGGCTGCGCTACCTGCACGCCCGCGGGCTGCGCCACGACGGCCTGCTGGCCGACAACGTGCTTGTCGGCCGCGCCACCGATGCCAGTGGCGCTGATGTCGGCAGCGGGCCCGCGCTGCGCGTGCAGATCGGACTGTGCGGCATCACCCCGAGACCCCAACAGGTTCGGCGCGCGGATGACGTCGGGGTGGACGTGGTCCGCGGTGGTGCCGACCGGCAGGACGATGCGGACCTCGTGTGGTCCCTGGGCACGCTGCTGGCCAGCCTGACTAGTCCCGCCGCTGAACAACAGCAGGGCCGCCACAGCAGGGCCGCCGCCGACGGGGTTGCCCACCACACCGGCTGGCTGGCGCTGATCGACCGGATGCTCGCACGCGACATCGAACTCCGGCCGACCGCTGAGCAGCTCAGCGACATCTTCCGTGACGGCGCCTTCGACGTGCCCGCATCGCAGCCCCGATTCCGCAGGCGGCTGGTCAGATCACGAACCGTCGGCCCCGTACAGCACTGACCGATCCGACCGGATCGATCGGCAACACAGTCCCACCAGGCAACACAGTCCCACCAGGCAAACAAGTAACCGAAATCCCACCAGGTATTGGAGAACCAGCCATGACCATCGGAGCAAGCCTGCTGCTTATCGCACTGGGCGCTGTACTCAAGTTCGCCGTGACCAAGCAGGTCAGCGGTATCGATCTCAACACCGTCGGAGTGATCCTGATGGTGGTGGGCGCGATAGGCCTGGCCCTGTCGCTGATCTTCCTGTCGATGCGGCGTCGCACCGACATCATCACCAAGCCGGGTCACACCACCTACGTCGAGCCGAACGACCCGATCGACCCGCGGCTGTAAGCAGCTCACTACAGTTCGGGGCGTCCCCGCCCCGACGGAACTCCGGGTGAGCAGTGCAGCTAACAGAACACGGCACGGCACCGCGGCAGAACCGCATCTCACCGTTGCGGTTCATCGTCGGCTTCGGTGTCGTCTCGGCCTGCGCCGACGTGGTGTACGAAGGTGCCCGGTCGATCATCGGGCCCTACCTGGGGACGCTCGGCGCATCCGCGGCCACCGTCGGGCTGATCACCGGAGCCGGTGAAGCCGCCGCGCTGGTGCTGAGACTGTTCACCGGTCGTGTGTCGGACCGAACCGGTCGACCATGGCCGCAGACGATCATCGGGTACGCCCTGACCGCGGTGTGCGTACCGCTCATCGCGCTGACCGGCAATCTGGCCTCCGCCGGTCTGCTCTACAACGGAGAACGGGTCGGCAAGGCGGTACGTACGCCGGCGCGCGACTCGATGCTGGCGCACGCCTCTGCCGAGATGGGCCGCGGTTATGCCTTCGGCCTGCACGAGGCCCTCGACCAGGTCGGCGCGATGACCGGGCCGCTGCTGATCGCGCTCACCCTCGCTCTGGGAGGTCCGTACCGGCTCGCCTTCGGACTGCTCGCGGTGCCGGGTGCGCTTGCACTGCTGATGCTGCTCCGACTGCGGCGCGCCGCTCCGGACCCGATGCTCTGGGAACCCTCGGCGTCGGTGTCGGAGAAGAAGAAGCTGCGACTGGAAGCAGGTCTGCCACGCCAATTCTGGCAGTACGCGGCGTTTTCGGCGACCACGATGCTGGGCTTCTCGACCTGGGCGGTGCTCGCCTTTCACCTCACCGACCGCCACCTGGTTCGAGCCTCAGTGATCCCGGTGCTGTATGCCGCGGCGATGGCGGCGGCGGCCGTGGCGGCGGTGCTCTTCGGCCGTCTCTACGACCGCTTCGGCCTTCGCGGACTGATCGTGCTGCCACCGGTGGCGGCGCTGGTACCCGTGTTGTCCTTTTCCGCGAGCCCGGCCCTGTTCGTCACCGGTGCGGTGGTCTGGGGTGCCGGTATGGGCGTGCACGACTCGACGATGCGGGCGGCGGTCGCCGATTTCGTACCGGCCCATCGGCGCGGAGCCGGCTACGGCACGTTCACAGCCATCTACGGACTGGCCTGGCTCGGTGGTGCCTCCCTGATCGGTCTGTTGTCCGAACATGGCCGGACCACTGTCGTCGCATTCGTGCTCATCGTCCAGACCGTTGCACTGCTGCTGTTGCTGCCACTGCTACGGGCCGCCCACCCGCCGCTGGATGCGCAGGTCTGAGCGGCCGACCGGGGCGGATCAGCCCGGCTCAGCAGGCAGATTGTCCCGCGCCCACATCGCCGCCGACGTCCGATCGGCCACCCCGATGCGGCGAAACACGTTGCCCAGGTGGACCTTGACCGTCCGCTCGGTGATTCCCAGCGTCCGACCGATCTGCTTGTTCGCGAGCCCCTGTGCTGCCAGCCGCAGGACCTGTGACTCGCGATCACTGAGCTGATTCGTCGGTGCCGCCGCGGCCGATCCGGGCAGCAACGCCCCTGCGATCCTCGGATCGAGCGGCGCATGTCCCTCTGCGGCGGAGCGGACCGCGGCCAGCACGGTCTCCGGTGCGCTGTCCTTCAACAGGTACCCGATGGCGCCGGCGCCGATGGCCTGCCGCACCCGGCTGTCCTCGGAGAACGACGACAGCACAACAACCCGGACCTCGGGCTGCGCTGCGCTCAGCATCCGGGTCGCGCCCACCCCGTCGATGCCGGGCATCGACAGGTCCATCAACACCACGTCCGGACTCGTCCTGCCGGCGAGCTCGACGGCTTCCGCTCCCTCCCCGGCCTCACCCACGACCGCTATGTCATCGGCGGTGCTCAGCAGCGCGGCCAGGCCTGCGCGCACCAGCCGGTGATCATCGACCAGAAGCACCCGGATCATGTGCCCGTCCGAGCCGGGATCTGCATCCGCCAGGTGGTGCCCTGGCCGGCCTGCGAGCGGACGTCCAACTGCGCACCGATCTCGCCGGCGACCTCGCGCATCAGCGACAGGCCGAGATGCTGGTCCCGGCCAGCCCCGACATCGAACCCGACGCCGTTGTCGGCAACCTCCAAGGTCACCCCGTTGTCATCGCCCGACAGCGTCAGCACCGCCTCGGTGGCATGGGCATGTTTGATGACATTACGCAGACACTCCTGCGCGATCCGGAACATCGCCTGCTGCTCCTGGTCATTGAGTTGTGCCGCGGCGCTGTCGTCCATGGCGAGTTCGATCGCCGTGTCGCGACCGCTCAGGTTGGCGACCATATCGCGAACGGCAGCTGGCAACCCGGCAGTGTGGAGGGTGGGCGGGTAGATGTCGACCACCAGCGACCGCAGCCCACCCATGCTGGTGCGCACCGTCGCCGCGGCCGTACGCAGCCGGTTGGCGAGCTCGTGGTCACCCTGCGCCGCCGCCGCCTCCGCACCGGCCGACACAGCGAACGACGCTGCCGCAATTTCCTGGACTATCCCGTCGTGCAGGGTGGCCGCGATCCGTTGTCGTTCGTCCTGCGAGGCATCGAGCGCCCGCTGGATCATCTGCGTGCGTTGGGTCTGCGCGGTCCGCGCCCGACGAAGCAGCGTCCACATGATCGGAATCAGCAGCAGAAACGTCACTGCCACCGCGCTGAGGGTGATGCCCGCGAAGCCGCGCCACAGCTGAGCGCTTCGATCGGTGACCTCGCCGTAGCGAAAGTACGTTTCGAACAACATCTCGTGCCCGTCCGGGGTCCACACCGGGCGATAGACCTCGAGCAGCTTGCCCTGGCTGCGCTCGAAGGCATTCTCCGGTCGGGACAGGTCGGTGATCTCGGCCCGGGTCTGCGGCGACGCCAACGCTGCTCGCGCGCCATCGTCCAGCCCGAAGTTCAACCCGATGAGCCGGGCCTCGTCGGAATACAGGATCGTGCCGGTCGCCGACCAGAGTTTGACTCTGGCCACCGAACCACCGAGGACACGCCCACGGACCAGCGGGTCCAGCGCGGCCGCCGCCTCGGTGCTCTCTGCCATCGGATTCGTCAGGGACGGCTGCACCACGCTCTCGGCGAGGATGTCGGTGGTCTTGGCGACCTCATGTACGGCCTGGCTCTCGGCGATCCGGCGACTCAATGCCGAGCCCACCAGCGCCACCAGCAGCGCTACCACCGCTGCGGCAACCACCATCTGGGCGATCACCCGGCGCAGACTCGGCGGCCGACCGGCGAGCTGCTGCGATGAGCGTCCGGCCGCAACGAAAGTCACCCAGCCCGGCAGTTCGCCATCGGGCTGAGTGACTTGTTGTTCACCGGCCGGCTGCGGGGGAACAGCCGGCCGGTGAAGCTGTGCGTCCGACGTCATGACAGTCAGTGTCCGCTATTGCTCGCACTTCCGCCGTTGTCGGCTCCGTGACCACCCTTGTCGTCAGCTGCGGTCGGCGCGGCGGTGGGGGTGCCACCGTTGTCGTCGCCGGCCGTCGGGGTCGAGCTGGAGGTTGCCCCGTTGTCGTCGCCGGGCTCCGTCTCGGCGGTGCTGGACTGGCCACCGTTGTCGTCTCCGGGCTCGGCGGTGGCGGAGCTGCGCTGACCACCGTTGTCGTCACCGGGTTCGGTCGAGCCGCCGACGGTGGCGGTGGGCGAGGCCGTGGGGTGTGCCGAGCTCGAGCTGCTGGTGGTCGTGGCCGAGATGCTGTGCCCGTGATCGTCGAAGGTGACCAACTGCGCCTGCGGCGGAGCGTGCACCGGGAGCTTGTGGCTGAACGACGGGTTGTCGGCGAGCCCGGCGAAGGCCGGTACCGCTGCGGCGGTGAGAGCGAACACCGCCGCAGATGCGATCAAAATGCGCTTCATGATTTCTCCTCGGATGAGCTGGAAATGTCGATGTCCCCATTCAGCCCCAGATCGGTCCGCGGAACCATCAGACGATGGTGCTAGTACTCGCGGCCCCGGTACTCCCGTCAGCCCTGCGGTCGACTCCGCAGTGAGTGCTGCAGTGAGCGCTGCGGTCAGCGGGCCTTCAACCGCCAGCTCAGTGCGCCCACGACCAACGCAGCCACCAGACAGGCGAGCAGATCGCCGAGTGTGAGCGCGCGGGTACGGAACAGTTCCTGCAGCGGAGGCAGCAGCACGGCGCCCATCACCAGTGCGATGTTGATCAGGACGGACCACACCAGCATCCGGTTGTCGCGCAGGCGATGCCCGGAGGGACGTCCGCTTATCGCCACGGCCAGCTGCGCGAGGGTGAGAGCCACGAACAGCGTGCTCTGGCCCGACCGGTGGTGCCAGGCCGACCATCCCGCGGCGGCCATCGAGGTGACCGCGATCAGCGACCCCAGCAGCGCAACGCTCACGATCGCGCGGCGGTCCAGCAGCCCTTTGGCGGGTGAACGCGGCGCGCGGCTGGCGGCATCGGCGGTAGCGGGTTCGTTGCCGATCGCCACTCCCGGCAGACCGTGGGTGAGCAGGTTGACGAAGAGAATCTGTCCGGCCTGCAGCGGAATCGTCATGCCCAGCACAGGGCCGAACACCATGATCAGCACCTCCGCGGTGCCGCCGCTGAGCGCGTACCGCAGGAACCGCGTGATGTTGTCGTACACCCGGCGACCCTCGACGATCGCCGGGATCATCGAGGACAGGTCAGAGGAGGTGAGGACGATGGAGGCTGCCTGTTTCGCGACCTCGGTACCGGCACCCATGGCGATTCCGATGTCCGCCGCACGCAGCGCCGGTGCATCGTTCACCCCGTCGCCGGTCATTGCCACGACGTTTCCCGCATCCTGCAGGGCTCTTACGACGGCGGTCTTCTCATGGGGCCGGACCCGCGCGATGACGCCGTGCCGAGTGAGGCTCGCTGCCTGCGCACCCGTCCCGACCGCCCCCCCGACCAGCACGTCATCGGAGCCCAGCAGGCCCAGGGCGCGGCCGACCGCGGCAGCGGTGACCGGGTGGTCGCCGGTGATCATGACCGGCTGCACCCCGGCCAGCCGGAAGGCCTGCACCATCGCGGCGGCATTGGCGCGAAGTGGATCCTGTAGGGCGACCAGACCGATCAGCGCGCCCTGACCGTCGGCAGCACCGGCGGCCCCGTCGTTCGCCGTCCTTCCCGAACTCACTGCGAGCACCCGAAAGCCGTCGCTGGTCAGCCGCTGCAGGGCGGCACCGGCCGGCCCGTCCAACTCGTCGGAAGACAACAGGGCTTCCGGGGAGCCCTTTCGGATCCAGAGTGATTCGACCGCTGCTGGCGGCAATTCTGATCCCATCGCCGGCCCGGCTGCTGCTCGCAGGTCACGATGCACGGTGGTCATCATGGCCGTCAGTGCGTCGAAGGGCACCTCGGAGACCCGAGGTAGTTCCGTCCTCGCCCGACAAAGATCGATGTCGGCCGAGGTGGCTGCAACCACAAGGGCGATCTCGAGCGGATCATCGCTGCGCTGCGGAACCAGCTCCGGCCCGGAACACGCGTCGCTGCACAGCGCCGCGTACAGCAGCAGCCGTCGCCGTCCCGGGTCGGAGTCCGTCGGTGTCCAGGTGGTGGCGACCGTCATGCGGCCTTCGGTAAGGGTGCCCGTCTTGTCCATCGCCAGCACGGTGATCGAGCCGAGCGCCTCGACCGCGGACAGCTTGCGGACCAGTATCCCGCCGCCGGCGAGCTTGCTGCCCGCCAGCGCCAGTGACAGCGTCACGACCGCCGGCAGCGACTCCGGAATCGCGGCAACGGCAAGGCTGATACCGAGCACGATGCTGGTCTCCCAGCCCCGGCCACCCCAGAGGTTGATCAAGGCGACCACCACCGCCGCAACCGCCGCCGCGGCCGCCAGCCGCCTGCCCAGCGTTGACAGCTGATGCTGCAGTGGCGTCGCTGTGTCGGGCTCCGCGGTGAGGCTGCCGGCGATCGAGCCCATCACGGTTGAATGCGCGGTCGAGCCGACGACCGCGCGCGCGTGGCCGCGAGTCACCACCGAGCCCGCAAGCACCGGCTCGCCCACCGCCCTGCCCACCGGCACCGACTCACCCGTCAACATCGATTCGTCCACCGTGAACGACTCGCAGCCGATCAGCACGGCGTCCGCGGGGACGATGTCGCCGGCCACCAGTTCGATCAGGTCGCCGACCACGACGTCGCCGGCGTCGATGTCGCGCGCAGCGCCCTGCCGTAGCACGGTGGCCCGCGGTGCGGTCATCGCGGACAACGCCGCCAGCGCCTGATCGGAGCGCATCTGCTGGGCAGTCCCGAGGGTCGTGTTCAGCACGATGATGGCCAGGATCACTGCCATGTCGGGAAAGTCCCCGACCACCGCCGTCATCCCCGCTGCCAACAGCAGTACCAGGATCACGGTGTCGGACAGCTGACCCCAGACCGCGGTGGCCAGCCGGTGCCGGGGCCTGACGGTGAGCTCGTTGCGACCATCGGCTGCCAGCCGTCTGGCCGCCT
>JBBQFE010000091.1:0-8846 GCA_038321605.1 Mycobacteriales bacterium
GTGCAGCACCCTGGTGCAACTGCGGGTTGGGCTGCCGACCGGAGAACCGCTCGGCGTTGTCAGCGGCGGCCTCCGGGTCTGCGACTTTCAGGTACACCCGATCGTCGCGGGCACGACGGGTACGACAGCCTGAGCTACAGCGGCTGGGCGATGACGGCGAGCCGCTGGTCGCCCACCCGCGCCAGCAGCACGGTGCAGGAATTCGACCCCTTCGGCGCCAACTCGCGCCGCAGCGCTGCCGGGTCGATGTCCACGCCGCGCTTCTTGATCTCGACGATGCCCACCTCTCGACGCACCAGCGCGGCCCGTAACCGCTTCACCGAGTACGGCAGGATCTCCGCCACCCGGTACCCCTTCGCCAGCGGAGTGGCCACCGCCGCATCGGCGGACAGGTAGGCCAGATGCTCATCGATCCGCCAGCCGCTCAGCACCGTCGCTGCCTGCTGCACCAACCCGGCACGGATCACTGCGCCGTCCGGCTCGTACAGAAAGGCGCCGAGCTGGCGCACCTCACTCGTCGACGGGTCCCGGTCGGTGAGCTGTGACGACCGTGCCCCGGCAGCCTGCCGTGCCACGGAGTGAACAGTTGGCGACAGCACCGTGGCGCGCCGGCGGACACCGACCTCGGTGAAGCCGGGACCCCACAGCACCGCCTCTTTCACCCCGCCCCGGAACGAGACCCATTCGGCCTCGACCCCGGTGGGTACCAGTGCGTGGTCCAGACCCGGAGCCACTTTCGCAGCAGCGTGCCCGGCAGCGGCGAGCACCTCGGCCACGAACCCGAAGGGCGGCGAGTACCCGGCCGGATCGAACGTTCGGCCACGGTCCGTCCGCCGTGCCGGGTCCAGAAAGACCGACTCCGCGGTCGCCCAGGGCGTCTGCTCGGCCATGCCGCAGCTGACGCTGCCGGTGCAACCGACCGCCGCCAGGTTGGCCGCGGCGATCTGGGCGGTCTGCGGGTCGGCATCCACGCCGGCGACCACGAGACCCGCCCGGTGGAAGGCGAGCAGATCCGCGCCGACGCCGCAGCACAGGTCCAGCACCGAGCGCACCCCCGCCGCGGCGAAGCGGTGTGCCCGATGGTCGGCGACCTCGTGCCGGGTCGCCTGCTCCAGGCCACTGGGGGTGAGGAAGAGTCGGACCGCCAGCTCGCCGAACTTGTCAGCCGCCCGCTTGCGGAGCTCGGACTGCGCCAGCGCCTCGGTGGCCAGCTCCGCACCCGGGAGGTGAGTCCCAGCCAGCTCGGCTTCGACCAGTGCGCGTACCTTCGCAGCCCGCCGGACCGGGTCGGTCTCGGTGACCCCGTCGGCCAACTCGATGGCCCTGTCCAGCTGCCCGCGCACGATCGGGTCCGTCAGGTCAGGCAGCACCCGTCGATTCTGACGTACGGCGCAACAAGTCAGACGGTCACTCGTGTCATAGCGTGGGAGGCAGGAGTTGATCGATGTGATGGAGCAGGTGGACTTCGCTACCTTCGTGCGCTCTCAGACGACCACGTTGGTGCGGTCGGCCTACCTGCTCACCGGGGACCGGGCCAGCGCCGAGGATCTGGTGCAGGAGACCTTCGCGAGGCTCTACCCGCGTTGGGAGCGGGTGGCGCAGGCAACCGTCCCCGCCGCGTACGTACGCCGCTGCCTCACCAACAACTTCATCAATTCGCGCCGCGGCAAGAACAGCGCGGCAGCTCGCGAGATCCTGACGGCCGAATACCCGCAGTGGCCCTCGGTCACCGACGTCGCCAATCAGGTCAGCGATGCCGCCCTGGTGACCGGGTTGCTCAAGACCCTGCCCGCCCGCCAGCGGGCGGTACTGGTCATGCGGTTCTTCCATGACCTGTCCGACGAGCAGATAGCCGCGGACCTCGGCATCCGGCTCGGCACTGTTCGCAGCATCGTCAGCCGCTCGTTGGCGGCGCTGCGTGAGGCCGAGGCCGCCAACCACGGCAGGCGACCCGGCACAGCCGCGGGGGAGGTCAGCCATGATCGATGACGCCGAAGCCGGCGCGATGCTGCGCCGGGTGCTGACGGCGCAGGCGGCGTCGGTAACCGTTCGCGACGATCTCGCCGAACAGATCGTTCGTTCCGAACAGACCGTTCCTACGGATCAGATCAGGGCCGAAGAGTCGGGTGGCCCGCTGCGCGGCGCGGCACCGGCCCGGATCCGGCCCTGGCTGCTGCCGGTGCTCGCCGCGGTGGTGGTCAGCGTGCTCGCGGGTGCCGTGGTGGTCGGCATCCGGCTGGTCAGCACCTCGGGCAACGACCAGCGCCGACAGCTTCCGGGGACGGCAAGCGCGATCACCTCGCCGCCCAGCGTGCAGCCGGGGCCCACGACGACCGGCCTCACGAGCGTGTCGCCGTCGCCTGTCAGCACCCCTTCGGACTCAGCTGGCGCCCCGGGTGGCCCGGTGCCGCCGGGGTTCCGAGCGGTGGACGTGACCTGGATCAGCCCGTCACGGGGCTGGGCGCTGGGCACCGCGCCGTGCGCGACAGCACCGTGCACCTCGATCGTGCGCACCTCCGACGGCGGCAGGACCTGGGTCGGAATCCCCGCCCCGGTGGCCGGCCTGCCGGGTGCGGACTGCACCGGAAACTGCGTCTCGCAACTGCGGTTCGCCAATGAGTCGGTGGGCTACGCGTTCGGTGTCGGCGCCATGTTCCTGACCGTGGACGGTGGCCGGAAGTGGGTCCGTGAGGCGGGGGCGGTGTACGCGCTGGAGATCTCCGGCAGCAGCGTGCTGCGGGTGGTCGCCCGCAACGGGTGCAGCCCGCCCGGGTGCACCTTCGACGTGCAACGCGCCGCGGTGGGCAGCACCGACTGGCAGCCGGTCGCCCTGCCCTCGGGGGGGCGCGGGACGTCGGTCCAACTCGTACGGGTGGGGGACAGGGCCGTGCTCGGCACGTTCGCGAACAGCGCCGGCGGTTCCGGTGATGCCACCGCGGCGATCTTCACCTCGTCCGACAACGGCGTGAACTGGCGGGCCCGCGGCGAACCCTGCGGCGGTCTGTCTGCGGGCAGCGGCGGCGTAGAGGTCGACAGTGCGGCGGTGTCGCTGGCGCTGGATGGCACGATGACGGTGCTCTGCCGACCGCGTGCCGGTGCTCAGCGCGGCTTCACCATCACCTCCACCGACGACGGTGCGACCTTCGGCGCAGCCGGCGCCCCGATCGGTACCGGGCCGGCGTCGGTGTTGGCGACGCCCACCGGTGACGTGCAACTGGCGTTCGCCGGCGGCCTGTACCGCAGCACCGACCGTGGTCACAGCTGGGCACGGCTCGCCGGTCCCGGCGGCGGCGGCGGGTCAGCGGCCTTCCTGGGCTTCGAATCGGCCACTGCCGGGCGGACGATCATCGACGAGTCAGCGACGCTGATCGGCTCGGCAACCATCTGGACCACCGCGGACGCAGGCGCGTCCTGGACGTCCTACACGTTTCGCTGACCGGCGGGGGGCCAGGCCGACGATCGGCCCCTACGAATGCCGAGCCCGGTGTTGAGACCTGGCACTCTCAGAGCTAGAGTGCTAGTTAAGGCCCGGCTGACCCCCGCGACGGCAGCTGGACCGGCCCCATCCAGACCTTCATTCGACCTCATAACTACCCCAGGAGGGGAGCTGATCGTGACCGCCACCAAGGTCAACATCAAGCCGCTCGAGGACCGGATCGTTGTTCAGGCTCTCGAAGCCGAAACCACGACCGCGTCCGGCATCGTCATTCCGGACACCGCCAAGGAGAAGCCCCAGGAGGGCACCGTCCTGGCTGTCGGTCCGGGTCGTATCGACGACAAGGGCAACCGCATCCCGGTCGACGTCTCCGAGGGCGACGTCGTCCTGTACTCCAAGTACGGCGGCACCGAAGTGAAGTACGCCGGCCAGGAGTACCTCGTGCTCTCGGCCCGCGACGTGCTCGCGGTCATCGTCAAGTAAGGCAGTCGACAACGCCCCGGGCGCCGCGCTGAGCGTGGTTTCCGGGGCGTTGTTCTCCTTCAGCACCACCGACGCCCGTACCGCAAAGTTCCTACCGCACGGCCCGTACCGCAAGGTCGGTTACGCACGACCCGAAACACACTGCACCGTCCTGGCCGAGAGCTACCGCCACCGCGAGTGGTAGCCGCCAGGAACAACTCGATTCACGAAGGGAATACCCCATGGCGAAGATCCTCAGCTTCGACGAGGACGCCCGGCGCTCGCTGGAACGCGGCGTCGATAAGTTGGCCAACACCGTCAAGGTCACGCTCGGCCCGAAGGGACGCAACGTCGTTCTCGACAAGTCCTTCGGCCCGCCCCTGATCACCAACGACGGCGTGACCATCGCTCGCGAGATCGAGCTCACCGACCCGTTCGAGAACCTCGGCGCCCAGCTTGCGAAGTCGGTGGCCACCAAGACCAACGACGTCGCCGGTGACGGCACCACCACCGCCACCGTGCTGGCCCAGGCGCTCGTCAACCACGGCATGCGCAACGTGGCCGCGGGTGCGAACCCGGCCGGCCTCAAGCGCGGCATCGACGCGGCCGTAGCGGCTGTCTCGGCCGCGCTGGACGCTGCAGCGGTCGCAGTCGACACCGAAGAGAGCATCGCGCACGTCGGTACGATCTCTGCTCAGGACCCGATCATCGGTGCCCTGATCGGCGAGGCGATGACCAAGGTCGGCAAGGACGGCGTCATCACCGTCGAAGAGTCGAACACGATGGCCACCGAGCTCGAGTTCACCGAGGGCATGCAGTTCGACAAGGGCTTCATCTCGCCCTACTTCGTCACTGACCCCGAGGCCCAGGTCGCCACGTTCGACGACCCGTACCTGCTCATCACCACCCAGAAGATCAGCTCGATCGCAGATGTGCTGCCGCTGCTGGAGAAGGTCATCGCCGCGGGCAAGCCGCTGGTGATCATCGCCGAGGACCTCGACGGTGAAGCGCTGTCGACGCTGGTCGTCAACGCGATCCGCAAGACCTTCTCGGTCGTCGCGGTCAAGGCTCCGTTCTTCGGCGATCGCCGCAAGGCGTTCCTGCAGGACCTGGCCATCGTCACCGGCGCACAGGTCATCTCGCCCGAGGTCGGCCTCAAGCTCGAGGCTGTCGGCCTCGAGGACCTCGGTTCAGCCGGTCGCGTCGTCGTCACCAAGGACCTGACCACGGTCACCCACGGTGGCGGCAAGCAGGACGAGATCGACGGCCGAATCTCCCAGATCCAGTCGGAGATCAAGACCACCGATTCGGACTGGGACCGCGAGAAGCTCCAGGAGCGTCTTGCCAAGCTCGCCGGCGGTGTCGGCGTGATCAAGGTCGGCGCGGCCACCGAGGTGGAGCTCAAGGAGAAGAAGCACCGCATCGAGGACGCGATCGCAGCTACCCGTGCGGCCGTGGAAGAGGGAATCATCGCCGGTGGCGGTGCTGCCCTGGTCCAGGCCGGCAAGGCTCTGGAAGCGCTCAACCTGACCGGTGACGAGGCGACCGGCGCCAACATCGTGGCCGACTCGTTGTCCGAGCCGCTGCGCTGGATCGCCAACAACGCCGGCCTCGAGGGGTACGTCGTGGTGGGCAAGGTACGCGAACTGCCTGCCGGGCATGGCCTCAACGCCGCGACCGGTGAGTACGTCGACCTGCTCGCTGCGGGCATCGTCGACCCGGTCAAGGTGACCAAGGCGGCGCTGGCGAATGCTGCTTCAGTGGCAGCGCTGGTGTTGTCCACCGAGGCAGCGATCGTGGAGAAGCCGGCCGAGGAAGAGCCGGAAAGTCACGGTCACGGCGGTCACGGGCACGCCCACTAGTCACCAGCTTTGGGCAGTGCAGCACTGAGGAACACGTACTGAGCAACAAGCACTGAGCAACACGTACTGAGCAACAAGCAGTACAGACAGGAACTCCCCGCTCGCATCGTCCGCAACGCGAGCGGGGAGTTCGTCTGTGTGCGGGCATGGTCACCGCGGTGCAGGCAGCTGTCAGACAGCAGCTTTGAGGCGGATCAGCGCGGTGCGCTCCTCCGTGGACTTGCCACCCCAGACGCCGTACGGCTCCCGGGTGCGCAAGGCCCAGTCCAGGCAGGCTTCGGTCACGGGGCAGGCGGCGCAGACCTCTTTCGCCTGACGCTCGCGGCGGGCCCGGGACGGACCCCGTTCGTTCTCCGGGTGAAAGAAGGTTGCCGAGTCAAGACCGCGGCAAGCCCCCTGGATCTGCCACTCCCAGTCCTCGGCGCGGGGCGAGGGAAGTCGAGACACGTCCACCATGAGCCACCTCCGGGACCTGCGCGCCGGTGCGGACCCGGCGCTCTGACTCGCTCAACGAGTCGCAGTGGCAGAGGTGACGCTCAGTTCAGGGACGAATCCGGACGGCTACCGGTTGGTTCAGTGGCGGTGTGCGGCAAGTGCGTCGGTGAAACCGCGCGCGTAGTCCCACGACACGTACGCGTCCGGGGTGGGTTCGGCGGCGGGCTCGTGCATTCCGGTCCGACCATCCCCGAGCAGGCTGCGCAGGTTGGCGGCCATCAGCGCCCACGAGAAGAAGTGCTGCTCGCCGCAGTCGCCGCAATCGACGACTATCCCCAGGATGCTGTGCGGGGTAAGCGCGACCTCGAACTCTTCGAGCTCGGCCAGATCCGCAGCGATTTCACGCCGGTCGGTGTCGGTCAGCGGCTCGACCGGATCCAGGTCGTCGAGCAGGCCGGACGGGTCGTTGGGATCATCGAGGAACGGATCCAACGGCCCGACGTGCTGAGCCCAGTGGTGCTCTGGGGTCCGGTCACTGCTCGGATCCCATGAAGGTTCGCGGTGGCTCACACCACAACGGTAACGCGCCCGACGCTGCACTGACCAATTCTCTGCAAATTTTGCACGGATCACAGATCCGCGATGGCCTCCAGGGGCCGGGTTCGGGCCGCCCGAGCTGCCGGCCAGAGCGCTGCCAGCACCCCCACCACGGCTGAGCCGATGAGCATCGCCACCGACTGGCCGACCGGCACCGCCAGCTTGTCCAGGCCCTGATCCCGCAGTGTGCGTACGAACAGCGCGCCGAACCCGAGGCCGAGCGCCACTCCCACGACGGCCCCGAAGACGGCGATCAGCGCAGACTCCAGGTAGATCGTGCGGCGCACCTGGCCTCGCACCATTCCGACCGCGCGCAACATCCCGATCTCGCGGCGCCGCTCGACTACCGAGAGCGCCAGGGTGTTGATGATGCCGAGCACGGCGATCACGATAGCCAGGGCGAGCAGGCCGTACAGCACCGCGAGCAGGCCGTCGATCTGGCGTGCCTGGGAGCCCTTGAACTGCTGCCGGTCCTCGACGGTCACCACCAGAAACGGGTCGGTGGCCTGGGTGAGGGCGGTGCGCAGGGAGCCGAGGTCGGTGCCTGCCGCGGCCTTCACGAGCACCACCTCAGCCGCCCGCCGCTGCACCGGCGTGACCTCCCGGTACAGGTCGCCGGAGGCCAGCCAGTCACCGAGCAGTTGATTGTCGGTGTAGATGCCCACCAGCCTGGTCGTGATGTTCTGACCGTCCGGAGTGCTCATGAGCACCGTCGAGCCGACCGTTCTGTGCAGCCGGGCCGCCCAGGTCGTCGAGGCGACGATGTCGTGGCCCTGGATGACGCCGCTGCCCTGCACGATCCGGTACGGACCCACCTGCGCCAGCGCGCCGTCCACACCGGTGCCGTGCTCCACCGCGCCGTCGATCCTGACCCGAACCGGTTCCAGCACCACGGCAGTCGCCACGCCGGTGACCTTGGCCGCCACCGGCCCGACCCCGATGGGCACTCCGACGGCATCCGGTCCGGTCAGGATGTAGTCGGCGGTGATGCCGTTGTCGACGAGGGCATTGATGCTCTTCTTCGCCGACGAACCGAGCAGCGCGATCGCGGTGACCAGCATCAGGCCCAGGGTCAGGGCGAACGCGGTGGCCGCCGTGCGCCGTGGATTGCGGACCGCGTTCGTGCGGGCCAGTCGCCCCACTGCGCCGAAGGGCCGAGCGAGGCCGATGGCCACCAGACCGACGATCGGACGCGACAGCGCCGGCGCGCCGAGCAGGACCGCGACGATCATCAGCAGCGCTCCCAGCCCGACCAGGCCCGCGGCCGCGCCACCGGCCTTCGACAGCCCGCCCGCCACCAGGGCGACCGCGCCGAGGGCTCCGAAGACCGCGCCGATGGCGGTCCGACGACGCAGGGTGGTGCCCGCGGAGGCGAATTCCTCGCGCATCGCAGCCACCGGCGGGATCTTGGCGGCGCGCCGGGCCGGGCTGTAGGCGCTGAACACCGTGACGCCGACTCCGACCACGAGTGCGACCATCACCGTCCGCAGGCTCAGTTGCAGTGGCCCCGAGGGCAGCCCGACCTTGAACGCGTTGAGCAGTGCCCGTAGGCCGTAGGCCAGGCCCACTCCGGACGCGATACCGATGGCACTGCCGATCAGGCCGACGATCACCGCCTCGCCGAGCACCGCCCTGCTGAGTTGCCGCCTGCTCGCGCCCACCGCCCGCAAGAGGGCCAGTTCGCGCAGCCGCTGCGCCACGATCATCGAGAAGGTGTTGTAGATGATGAAGGTGCCCACCAGCAGCGCGATGGCGCCGAAGGCCAGCAGGAAGTAGTTGACGAAGGACAGCGCCTTGGTCACGGCCGCCTGGGTCTCGTCGGTGACCTGCTTGCCGGTCTTCACCGTCAGCCCGGGCACCGCCTGGGCGATCCGGTCGCGCAGCACATTCTCGGCGAGCCCGGTACCGGCCACATTGACCGCCGCGACGTGGTTGCCGTCGGTGAACAGCCTCAGCGCCTGGTCGGAGGTGAAGAGCGCACCGACGTAGCCGCCGGTGTCGGAGGAGGTGTCGTACGCGCCCGCGACCGTGACGTCCACGGTGCCGACACTGGG
>JBBQFE010000092.1:0-8821 GCA_038321605.1 Mycobacteriales bacterium
TATCTCAACGATGTGCCCGGCGTACCGGTCAACAAGATCCTCGAGCTCGGTGCCGAGGAGGACCCTTCGAAGTTCAACATGGCGCACATGGGTCTGCGTCTCGGGCAGCGGGCCAATGGCGTCGCCCAGCTGCATGGACGCGTCAGCCGGAGCATGTTCAACAACCTGTGGCCCGGTTTCGACGCCGACGAGGTGCCGATCACGTCGATCACCAATGGCGTGCACGCCCCGACCTGGATGGCGCGCGAGATCCTCGACCTTGCCGAGCGGGCCGCCGGCTCGGACGCGCTCGCTGCCGGTCTCGGCTGGGATTCCATCGACCAGATCGAGGACTCCGAGCTGTGGACGCTCAAGCGTGAGCTGCGCGAGCGGCTGGTCATCGAGATCCGGCGGCGGATCAGGCAGTCCGGCCTCGAACGCGGATTCTCCGGTGTCGAACTTGCCTGGACCGCCAACGCCTTCGACGCGGACGTGCTCACCATCGGCTTCGCGCGACGGGTGCCCTCCTACAAGCGGCTGACTCTCATGCTTCGCGACCCGGCGCGACTGAAGAAGCTGCTGACCGATCCCGAGCGGCCGATCCAGATCGTGGTCGCCGGCAAGTCGCACCCGGCCGACGACGGCGGCAAGGAGCTCATCGCCCAACTCGTGCGGTTCACCGACGACCCCGAGGTCCGCGACCGGATCGCCTTCCTGCCGGATTACGACATCGGCATGGCGCAGTACCTCTACTGGGGCAGCGATGTCTGGCTGAACAACCCCCTCCGTCCGCTGGAGGCCTGTGGCACCTCGGGTATGAAGGCGGCCCTGAACGGTGGCCTCAACCTGTCCATCAAGGACGGTTGGTGGGACGAGTGGTGCGAGGACGGCAAGAACGGCTGGGAGATTCCGTCGGCCGACGAGTCCCTCGCCGGGACCACCGACGACCACCGGGACTCGGTGGAGGCCGCGGCCCTCTATGACCTGATCGAACACCAGGTCGCACAGCGCTTCTACGACCGCGATGCCAAGGGCATTCCCACCCAGTGGGTCTCGATGGTGCGCTACACCCTCAAGACCCTCGGTCCCAAGGTCGTCGCGACCCGGATGGTGCGCGACTACATCCGCAAGCTCTACGCTCCCGCGGCCGCGGCCGCGGCGGTCATGGTGGCCGATGACTACGCGGCCGCCAAGGATCTCGCGGCCTGGAAGAACTGGGTGGTCGGGGCATGGAAGGACGTGTCGGTACGTCACGTCGAGTCCACGGTCGAGGGTGATCCCACCCTTGGCGGCGTCCTGCAACTGCGTGCCGAGGTGGCGCTGTCCGGCCTGAAGTCCTCCGACCTGCAGGTGCAGGCCATCTTCGGACCGGTGGACGCTGACAACCGACTGACCAAGCCGAGCGTGGCGGTGCTGGAATTCGTCGAGGAGAGAGACGGCGCGGGGATCTTCGCCGCCGACATCCCGCTGAGTTCCTCGGGCGCCTTCGGTTACACGGTCAGGGCGCTACCGACCAACCCGCTGCTGGCCAACCCGGCCGAGCTCGGCCTGGTCGCGGTAGCGCACTGAGGATCTGAGCTGACGTGACCCTCAGGTCCGGTCGGCCTGCAACAGCAGCACCGACCGGGCCTCGACGGTGATTGGGCGCCCTGCGTCGATGGTGGACTCCGAACCGTCGTCACCACCGACCTCGGTGGTGTCGACGATGACGTCGTAGCGCAGCGCCCACGGCGCTCCTGGTGGCGTGAACTCGGCGGGGTCATCGCCCGAATTCAGGATCAGCAGGTACGACTCGTCGATGATCAGCTCACCGCGGGGGCCCCGATGGCGCAGGCCACGGCCGTCCAGGTACATCCCGATGCAGCGCAGGCCGGGGTCGAACCAGTGCCCCTCGTCCAGCTCGGATCCAGAGGCTGAGAACCAGGCAAGGTCCTTGCATCCATCGCCGCCGTCGACCGCATGGCCTTCGAAGAACGCACGCTGGCGTAGCACCGGAGAGGCTTTGCGCAACGCTATGAGGCGCTGCGTGAGTCGAAGCAGGTCGTCGGCCTCGTCGCTCGGCGTCCAGTCCAGCCATGAGACGTCACTGTCCTGGCAGTAGGCGTTGTTGTTGCCGCGTTGGGTCCGATAGCGCTCGTCACCGGCCACCAGCATCGGCACGCCGGTGGACAGCAGCAGGGTTGCGAGCAGGCTGCGGATCTGGCGCAGCCGCATCGCCTTGACGCCGACGTCCTCGGTCTCACCCTCGGCGCCGAAGTTCACCGAGCGGTTGTCGTCGGTGCCGTCCCGGTTGTTCTCGCCGTTCGCCTCGTTGTGCTTGTGCTCGTAGCTGGCCATGTCACGCAGGGTGAATCCGTCGTGCGCGGTCACGAAGTTGATCGAGGCGAACGGCAGTCGGCCATCGTCGCCGTACAGGTCCGAGGAGCCAGTCAACCGGTAGGCCAGGTCACGTACCCCACCCGAACCGTGGGCCCAGAAGTCCCGGACGGTGTCTCGGTACTTGCCGTTCCATTCGGTCCACAGCGGCGGGAACTCACCGACCTGGTAGCCGCCGTCACCGATGTCCCACGGCTCGGCGATGAGCTTGACCTGACTGATCACGGGGTCCTGGTGGATCACGTCGAAGAAGGAGGACAGCTTGTCCACGTCGTGCAGGGACCTGGCCAGCGCGGAGGCAAGGTCGAAGCGGAAGCCGTCGACGTGCATCTCGGTCACCCAGTAGCGCAGCGAGTCCATCACCAGTTGCAGCACGGTCGGCGTACGGGTGTCGAAGGTGTTCCCGCAGCCGGTGTAGTCGAGGTACTTCGAGCGGTCGGCCGGATTCAACCGGTAATAGCTGGTGTTGTCGATGCCGCGGAAGGACAGGATGGGCCCGTCCGGTTCGGCCTCGCCGGTGTGGTTGTAGACGACGTCGAGGATGACCTCGATGCCGGCGGCATGCATCGCTCGGACCATCGCCTTGAACTCGCGGACCTGATTGCCGCCCAGCCGTCCGATGTGCGTGGCGTAGGCGGCGTGCGGTGCGAAGAACCCGATGGAGTTGTAACCCCAGTAGTTCTTCATGCCGCGCCGCTGCAGAGCCGGCTCGGTGACGAAGTGATGGATGGGCAGCAGTTCTACCGCAGTCACGCCGAGTTTCTTCAGGTACGAGATCGCGGCTGGATGCGCCAGCCCGGCGTAGGTGCCGCGAAGCTCGGCGGGGATGTCTGGGTGCTGGGCGGTGAACCCTTTGACATGCATCTCGTAGATGACGGTGTCGTCCCAGGCGGTGTGCGGGCGACGGTCACCGCCCCACGGGAAGCCGTCCAGGACGACCACCGAGCGGGGTACGAAGGGAGCTGAGTCCAGGTCGTTGTCGTAGCAGGCCGGGTTGTCGGTGAAGTCGCCGTCGATGGCCTTGGCGTACGGATCGATGAGCAGCTTGGCCGGGTTGTGCAGCAGGCCCGCGGCGGGGTCGTGCGGACCATCGATGCGGTAGCCGTAACGCTGACCGGGGTTGATGCCTGGGATGTAGCCGTGCCAGATGTGGAAGGACTGCTCCGCCAGCCGGACCCGGTGCTCGGCGCCCTGGATGTCGAAGAGGCACACGTCGACCCTGGTCGCGGTCGGCGACCAGACCGCGAAGGTGGTTCCTTCGCCGTCCCATGTCGCGCCGACCGGGAACGGCTTGCCGGGCCATGCGACAAGATCGCCGCTCGGCGAGCCGAGACGGCGAGAGAGCGACTGGGTGAGATCGGTTGCGGGTTCCATCGAAATGCACACAGTACGCGGGCGAAATGCGGCGGATGAGCTGGGCCGCGGATCGATCAGGCGCTGCCCGGATTCGCCACGAAACGCGCATGGGGTTGGATGGTCAGGTGGCCGCACAGAATTCGGAGCAGGAGTACGACGTCAACCCGGACGCGACGCTGCAACTCGCCAGCGTCACCGTGCGTCGCGGGCAGAAGGTGCTGCTCGACAAAGTCGACTGGACGGTCGAGGAGGACGAGCGCTGGGTCATCCTGGGGCCGAACGGAGCGGGCAAGACCACCCTGCTGCAGCTGGCCGCCGCAAGCATGCACCCGACCTCCGGCGTGGTGGCGATCTTCGGGGAGCGGCTCGGCGCCGTGGACGTCTTCGAACTCCGGCCGCGGATCGGGTTGTCGTCGGCATCGCTGGCCCAGCGGATCCCGCCGGGGGAGCTGGTCATCGACGTGGTGGTCTCAGCCGGTTACGCCGTGATCGGCAGGTGGCGGGAGGCGTACGGCCGGCTGGACGTCCGTCGCGCGAGGATGCTGCTCACCCGCTTCGGGGTGGGCGACCTCGGTGACCGCACCTACGGGACGTTGAGCGAGGGCGAACGCAAGCGGGTACAGATTGCCCGGGCACTGATGACCGACCCGGAACTGCTGCTGTTGGACGAGCCGGCCGCCGGCATGGATCTGGGCGGTCGCGAGGACCTGCTGCGCCGGCTGTCGGTCTTCGCGCTGGACGCCGACGCGCCGGCGATGGTGCTGGTGACCCACCATGTGGAGGAGATCCCGGTCGGGATCAGTCATGCGATGTTGTTGCGTGACGGTGCGGTCGTTGCTCAGGGCCTGATCTCGGACGTACTGACCTCTGAGCACCTCAGTGCCACGTTCGGTCTGCCACTGTCGGTCGAACCGGCGGGCGGCAGGTACTTCGCCCGCGCGGTCTGATAGTTCGCCGCGCGATCGACGGGCCGACGTCAGGCCTGGACCGCCACCAGGGTGACGCTCAGCGTCTTGCCATTGGCCGCGCGGTAGCTGACCTCGTCGCCCGGCCTTGCTCCGAGCAGCACCGACCCCAGTGGGCTGGCAGGCGTGATGATCTCGATTCCCGAGCCGCCCTGCTCGACCCGACCGATCACGAAGGTCTCGGTCTCTGCGTCGGTGCCGAAGCGCAGGACGACCTCGCTGCCGATCCCCGCCGACTGGGGGTCGGCCGATTCGACGACGGGGGCCTGCAGTTGCAGTTCCAGATCAGCGATCCGGGTATCGAGCTCGCCCAGCCGGATCAGCGCATCGATGTTGCCTGCGTGATCCGCGGCGTCGCCGGTACCGGCTTGCGGAATGCTCTCGATCGCTGCCTGGGCACGTTGGGTCTGCAGGTCGGCCAACCGGGCCTGGAGCGCCGTGCGAGCTGAAGCGGAGAGAACGGGGATGCTCGTGGTCACTGTGAATCCTTTTGCTCAACGTCTGAAACAGCTCTGAACTTCTACCAACTCCGATGGGTGGCAATTCGTTCCGGGTTCGGCCTAAGTGTTGGCTGAGTCTCGGCTGGGACTCAGCTGGCTGCCGCGCCCGCGGGGCAATCGCTGCGGACATGAGCCCGTCGGGCCACTCCGAGGGGAGTCGAATCACCGTTTCGGCCTTGGTCTTGGTAGGGTTGCAATGGTCGTCAAGACAGGAATCGTCGGATCAGCGTTTTGGTCCGAGCCTGGCGACCGGTTGTTCCTTCCTTTTTCGGTCTTGCCGGGAACAGGTTCGTACGTCCGGTGAGTGACCCGGGTACCGCAAGTGCGGTGCCTGACACAGCAAGGAAGGAAATACCAGCATGGCTCAGGGAACCGTCAAGTGGTTCAACGCAGAAAAGGGCTTTGGCTTCATCGCCCCCGAGGATGGCAGCGCGGACGTGTTCGTCCACTACTCGGCCATCACCTCCGACGGCTACCGCAGCCTCGATGAGAACCAGAAGGTCGAATTCGACACCACTCAGGGCCAGAAGGGCCCGCAGGCGGAGAACGTTCGCCCGCTGTAGTTCGAACTCGCACCACCAGAAGGGCCCGGCGACCAAGTCGCCGGGCCCGTCTGCATTGCGCGCCGCCTGGGATTGGTCAGTGGCGCTCGGGCTGCTCTGCGCCGTGGCGCTCGGGCTGCTCTGCGGCGTGGCGCTCGGGGCGGAGAGCCGCGAACCAGCTTCTTCCGGGTGCTGCGCGCTGTAAGTACCGGCGGGTAATAGGCTCGCCTGATGACTGATCTGGTTCGTTGTGAGGTAGCGGGGTCCGTTGCGACCATCCGCATTGACCGGCCACCGGTCAATGCGCTCAATACCGAGCTGCAGGACGGCCTTCGCGCGGCCGCGGCCGAATGCAGCCGGCGCGATGACATTCGCGCGGTGATCCTGTGGGGTGGCGAGAAGGTCTTCGTCGCCGGCGCCGATGTCAAGGAGTTCCACGCGATGTCCCCGCAGGACATCAGCCGGCGCGCGGCGGAGGTCATGAGCGCCATCGATTCCCTGGCACAGATTCCCAAGCCGGTCATCGCGGCGGTCACCGGCTACGCCCTCGGAGGTGGCTGCGAACTGGCGATGACCGCCGATTTCAGGGTCAGCGCCGACAGCGCCAAGTGGGGGCAGCCAGAGATCCTGCTGGGCATCATTCCCGGCATGGGCGGCACGCAGCGGCTACCCCGTCTGGTAGGCGTGGCCAAGGCCAAGGACCTCATCTACACCGGTCGGTTCATCGACGCCCAGGAGGCGCTGGAGATCGGTCTGGTTGACGTGGTGGTCGCCGCCGATCAGGTCTACGCCACCGCCATGGCGATGGCAGAGAAGTTCGCCAAGGGTCCCACGCTCGCACTGCGCGCCGCGAAGGCCGCGATCGATCAGGGCCTCGACGGTTCGCTGGCCACCGGCCTGAAGCTGGAGTCTCACCTGTTCGCCGGACTGTTCGCGACCGAGGACAAACACGCCGGCATCGCGTCGTTCATCGAGAACGGCCCCGGCAAGGCCAGCTTCACGGGGAACTGAGCGGTGACTGACACTCTCGGGGCAGCAGTCCCGCCGGCCTCGGCGGAGCAGGTGAAGGCAGCCTGGAAGGACCCCAAGCTCGCGAACGTGCTCTACCACGACTGGGAAGCCGGCACCTACGACGAGAAATGGTCCATCAGCTTCGACCAGCGCTGCATCGACTACGCCCGCGAGCGGTTCAGCCACGTCGCGGGGACCGACGGCTGGCCCTACCCGACCGCGCTCGAACTGGGCTGCGGTACCGGGTTCTTCCTGCTGAACCTGAAGCTGGCGGGAGTGCTGGATCAGGGCCATGTGACCGATCTGAGCCCCGGCATGGTGCAGGTCGCCAAACGCAACGGGGCATCGCTGGGATTCGAGCTCGAAGGTCGGGTGGCAGACGCCGAGTCCCTGCCGTACGCCGACGACAGTTTCGACCTGGTCGTCGGCCACGCGGTGCTGCACCACATCCCCGACGTCGAACTGGCCCTCCGAGAGGTGCTGCGGGTACTCAAGCCGGGCGGCCGCTTCGTCTTCGCCGGCGAACCGACCCGTTACGGAGACTATGTGGCCCGCCGGCTGTCCCGGTTGACGTGGTGGGCAACGACCCGGGCCACCCGGCTGGGACCACTCAGCGGCTGGACCCGTCCGCAGGCCGAGCTCGATGAATCCTCCCGGGCCGCGGCGCTCGAAGCCGTAGTGGACATCCACACGTTCGATCCCGCTGACCTTCGGCGGCTCGCGCATCGTGCGGGCGCCGTGGACGTGCTCACGCGCACCGACGAGCTGACAGCTGCCTGGTTCGGGTGGCCGGTGCGCACGTTCGAGGCCGCGGTGCCGCGCGAGAAACTGGGGATGCCGTGGGCCAACTTCGCCTTCAAGAGCTGGCAGCGACTGCATGCACTGGATTCCGCGCTGCTGGCCAGGATCGTGCCGCCCGGCCTCTTCTACAACGTCGAGATAACCGGGACGAAGCCGAGATGACGGCCATCACCGGCGTCACCACCGTGCTGTTCGACCTGGACGGCACGCTCAGCGATTCAGCGCCCGGCATCCTGACTTCGTTGCGCAACGCCTTCGGTGAGCTCGACCTCGCATGGCTCGATGACGATGCCGCACGTGCACTGCTGGGGCCGCCGTTCTACCTGACGCTGCCACCTCTCGTCGGCGCGGATCGGGTGGCCGACGTCATCGCCCGGTACCGCCGGCATTATGTCGACGGTGGCGGCATGTTCGACACGGCCGTCTACGACGGCATGGCCGAGGTCGTGCGGGCCCTGTCGGCGCGCGGCCTGCGGTTGGCCGTGGCAACCAGCAAGCCTGAGGTGCACGCGGCGACGATCCTCGAACACCTCGGGCTGCGGCAGCACTTCGACACCGTCGGGGGCGACACCCTTGACGGGGCACGTGATTCCAAGGCGCTCGTGGTGGGAGAGGTGCTGCGCCGACTGGGGGAGCCCGACCCTGCCACGGTGTTGATGGTCGGCGACCGCAGTCATGATGTGGCCGGTGCCGGCGCTCACGGGGTGAGCTGCGCCGGAGTGCTCTGGGGGTACGGCTCCGCCGCGGAACTGACTGCGGCCGGTGCGCGCACGCTCGCCGAACACCCCGCCGAGTTGCTTGCTCTGATCGGCTGAGCATGATCGCTGCATGGCGTGCGCGCTCCAGGGATCCGCGACAGGCGCGTTTCCTGACCCGGCAGAGCCTGCGCTGGATACTGGAGCATCGCGCGTACACCCCGTGGTATCTGGTGCGGTACTGGCGCTTCTGGCGGTTCAAGCTCAGCAACCCGCAGGTGATTCTCACCGGCTTCGTCTTTCTCGGACGTGACGTCGAGATCGTCGCTCGTCCGGGTTACGGCCGGCTGCTTCTCGGTCGCTGGGTGCACGTCGGCGACGGAACGTCGCTGCGCTGCCACGAGGGCACCTTGTCCATTGGCGACAAGGTGGTGTTCGGACGCAACAACGTCGTGAACGCCTACCTCGACATCAGCATCGGCGCGACGTCGATCATCGCGGACATGGTCTACATCGCCGACTTCGATCATGTGTTCACCGATGCGGACACTCCCATCAAGGATCAAGGCATCGTCAAGGCGCCGGTGCGGGTGGGT
>JBBQFE010000093.1:0-8786 GCA_038321605.1 Mycobacteriales bacterium
ACCCGGATCAGATACATGCCCGTGAGAGCGGCCGAGGTCAGCAGGATTCCTTCGGCCACCGCGACGGAGGAGACATGGATGGCCAGCCAGTAGGACTGCAGCGCCGGTACGAGCTTGGACGCCTTCGTGTAGAGCGTGCCCGCCAGGAACATCACCAGCAGCACCGGGAGCATCACGAACAGGCCCAGGTAGCGCAGTTGCGGCATGCGGACCAGCGTGACCAGCCAGGCGACCGTGGCGATCAGGCCCACTACGAGCGTGAACTCGTACATGTTGCCCCACGGCACCCGGTCCACCGCGATGCCGCGGATCAGCACGCACGCGAGGTGGAAGGCGAGACCGAGCACTGTCAGGGCGATCGCGATGCGTCCCCAGCGACCGCCGGCGTCGCCGGTGGACACCGAACCGCTGCCGTACCGCGGCGCTGCCTCCGACGGCGCCTGAGCGGACGCCGACAACCCCGCGTCCATCGCCGAACCCGCGTCGGTGGACAGCCCTACGTCTGAGGATCCGCCGGCGGCGTTGGGGCCGACCATCGCCGGTTCCCGGCGCACGGACGCGCGCGCCACAGCGCTGCCCGCAGCCGCGGTACGTGCGATCCGTCCGGACTTACCGAAGGCGTATTCGCCCGTGTACGCGACCACCGCGAGCATGTAGGTCCCGGTGGCAGCCGTCCACAATCCCTCGGACAGCTGCGCGAGTCCGGTGTTGATCGCCATTGAATCAGTCCTTTCCGGCGCCGGCGCCGACCGCTGCCGAGCGAGGCCCGGCGGCGGCGGAATCGGCATCAAGTGCGGTGCTCAGCGTGACCAGCAGCGCGTGGAACTCTTCGGTGAAGTTTCCCGAGTCGCTGCGGGCCAAACCACCCACCTCGATCAGAGTACGAGTTTCTCCGGGCTCGGTGGAACCGGCCTCCACCGCTGCCGGTGTGATCCTCAGCCAGATCCGGCGCCGGCGCACGGCGAGCGATCCGAGCAACCCCAGGACCATCAGCACCGCCGCGATCAGCAGGGCGACCTGGGTCGGGTCGTGCGACACCTGCAGGGCGGCCCATTGGCGGTAGCCGTCGAAGGTGATCGTGGTCCCGTCGGGCAGGGTCAGGGTCTGGCCCACCGCCAGATTCTTCGCTCCCACCCGGGTCATCCTGGTGGTGTCCAGCGTGTAGACCGACTTGGGCAGGCCCTGGCTGGTCTGCGAGTCGCCGGTGAAGGCCAGTAACGCCAGCACCGGCTTGTCGACCTGAGGTGACACCGACCGGATCACCCCGAAACCGTTGTCCTGCGGGGTCGGCGCGAACAGCCCCTGCAGGCCCAGGTCGGCCGGCTTGCCATCGGCTCCGACCGCGTTCAGCACGAACACGCCCTCGCTGGTGTAGGCGGGATCGGCGGGCAGGAACGGCTCGGTGTCGGTAATCGGCGCCTTGCCTGGCCGCTTGATGGTCACCGTCGGCGAGAACCCGTGATTGATCAGGTAGACCCGGTCGCCGATCAGCCGCAACGGGTGGTTGACCGTGATCACGTCGTGCTTCGGGGCGCCGTTCAGGCCCTCGGAATAGGTGACATCGGCCTTGAACTGGGCGGGGCTGCCGTCGGCGCGGTAGCTGGCGGTGAACGAGTTCAGGTCATCGATGCAGAAGTTCGTCAGGTTGCCCTGATCGATCCAACGACCGGCCCGGAACGAGTCGTAGGACAGCAGGTTGTTGCAGAAGCCCGAGCCTTCGGTCTTCACCACCGAGCCCTGGTAGCTGTACAGCCGGCCGGCAGCGATGAGCACGAGAGCCGCCAGCAGCGCCACGTGGAACACCAGGTTCCCGGCCTCACGGCTGTAGCCCTTCTCGGCCGAGATCGCGATCGAACCTGCGCGGCCGGCGTCGGCGTCGGAGATCCGGGTCACGGTGCGCCACCGTGGCCGCAACGTCTCGGTCACCGCCCGCGACACCTCGTCGGCCGGCCGGGCGGTGTGCAGCGTGCCGTGCTCGGCCAGCCGGGACAGATTGCGCGGTGCCTTCAGCGGTTTCGCCCGCAACGCCTTTGCATACACCCGGATCCGGGGGATCAGACAACCGATCAGGGATGCGAACAACAACAGGTAGACGGCTGCGAACCAGAACGAGCCGAACACGTCGAACGCTCCGACGGAATTGAGCAGCCGCCCCCAGCTGCCGTGTGAGGCCAGGTAGGCGTCGACCTTGCTCGGGTTCAGCGGCCGTTGCGGCAGCAGCGAGCCCGGTACGGCAGCCAGTGCGAGCAGGAACAGCAGGACCAGGGCCGTCCGCATCGAGATGAGCCGTCGCCACAGCGGGCGAATGCTCCGCCGGTACATCGCCAGCACCGATCCCATCTACAGGCCCGATCCGACGCCGGAGCTGGCGAACTCGACCCGCAGCCAGTTCATCCAGTGATCCCAGGTGCCGGTGAGCAGCAGGATGCCCATCACGATCAGCACGGCACCACCCAGCTGACTGACCAGACGGGCGTGCCGACGGATGGCCTTGAGCGCACCGGTCACCCAGCCGAGACCGAGCGCCACCAGTACGAACGGAATGCCCAGCCCCAGGCAGTACGCCACCGACAGCACAGCACCGCGGCCCGCCGTCGCCTCGGAGGTGGCCAGGCCGTAGACGGCGGTCAGCGTCGGGGTCAGACACGGCGTCCAGGCCAGGCCGAAGGTCAGCCCGAGCAACGGCGCACCCAGCAACCCGGAACGCGGCAGCCGATGGACCTTGAATTCCCTTTGCAGGAAGGGGATCTTGCCGATGAAGACCAGGCCCATCGCAATCGTCACCACGCCGAAGATGCGCTCCAGTGCCACCCGGTGCTCGGTGATCTGCGATCCGAGGGTGCCGAACAGGGCACCGGTGGCGACGAAGACCACGGTGAAGCCGAGGACGAACAGCAGCGCGCCGGCGACCATCCGCCGTTGTCTGACGGCGGTGCCGACGCCGCCCTCAGCTGCCCCTTCGCCGTCGCCCGAAGATGCCCCGGCGCCACCGGCCAGGCCGGCCACGTAAGACAGGTAACCGGGCACGAGGGGCAGCACACACGGCGACAGGAATCCGATCACACCGACCAGCATCGCCACGGCGGCGGCGGGCAGCAGCGAGCCGTCGGTGACGGTGTTGCTGAAGCCGCTCGCCAGCTCGACGGTGCCCATCTCAGGTCTCTGCGGACAATTTGTCCAGGGCAGGCGTCAGGTCCCTGGGCAGCACCGCGCCGGTGTAGACGGCGGCAACCCGTCCCTGCTTGTCGATCAGCACGGTGGCCGGCAGCCCGCCCAGCGGCACATTGCCGAGCTGTGAAGCGGTCTTCGCCGGTTCGTCGTACACGATCGGATATGTCAGGTCAGCCCGCTTGACGAAGTCCTCCGACAGGGATTTCGAGGGATCCTTCACGTCCAGGCCGACGAACTGCACCCCGGTGGCCTTGCGCTGCCGGTACAGCGCATCGAACTGGGGGCTCTCCACCTTGCACGGTCCGCACCAGGACGCGAAGAAGTTAAGGACGACCACCTTGCCGGCGTCCTGGGCGAGCGCGTACTGACCACCGGCAAGCAGGCCACCGGCGACGGGACCTGCCTTCTTGCGCTGGTCCGCGGTGAGCACGGTGCCCTTCTGGGTCGCCGCTACATACCGAAAGTCGCCGCCGGCACTCTGGTCGACCGCGTTCTTGCCACCGGAACAGGCGGCCAGCAGGACGGCGACGAGGGCCACCGCGCCGACCATCGCGGAGACCCTACGAGCGAACGCAGATCGCTGAGGCTGTGTCATCTTCTCCAGTGTGCAGCGTGGGCCAGCCCACATGCACACCTACCCCGGATCCTGAGCAGGATCTGTGCGCCCGGCAGCTTCCTGCGACCGATCGCCGAGCGATCGCTCCGCCTCGGCCACCGGCGGCAACCTCGGCTCGGGTGCGACGCCGCCTGCCGAATCGGCCACCGAGTTCGAGGTGGTTCCGGCAGGCTCTGCGTAGTCGACCCGCACCACCTCATCGTCCTCGAACACCAGCGAGGTGATCGAGGCGAGCGAGCAGCGCCTGCTGCGGGGGTCGTGCCAGAGATGCAGGTGTTCGGCCTGGCGACGCAGGCATACGATCGGCAACTGGTGCGAGACGCACACCGCCTCGTGGCCGGCCGCCTCGTCGCGTGCCTTCACTACCGCGGCGAACATCCGGTCGGCGATCTGGTGGTACGGCTCGCCCCAGGATGGCCGGAACGGGTTGCGGAACAGCGGCCAACTGCGGGGGTGCTTGAGCACTCCACCTGGCCCGGTCACCCGCTTGCCCTCGAAGGCGTTGGCCGCCTCGATCAGCCTGTCGTCGGTCGCGATCGTCAGCCCGAACTGCTCGCTCAGCGGCCCGGCGGTCTCTTGGGCACGCAGCAGCGGCGACGAGACGAGGTACGTCACATCCCGCCCCGCCAGGGATCGTGCCGCGGTCGATGCCATTGCCCGGCCGGCCTCGGACAGCCGGAATCCCGGGAGCCGGCCGTACAACACCCTGTCGGGGTTGAACACCTCGCCGTGACGCAGCACATGCACTGTGGTCCGCACCGGCTCAGGCTCCGTTGCCGGCCGCCGCCGCGGCCCGGGCGGCGGCGGGCAGGGCGGCGGCGATGATCTCGATCGCCGCGTCGTCGTGTGCCGCGGTGACGAACCACGCCTCGAACGCGCTGGGTGGCAGGTACACACCCGCTGCCAGCATGGCATGGAAGAACGGGCCGAATCGGTAGGTCTCGGTGGCTTGGGCCTGGGCGAAGGTGGTCACCGCGTGGTCGGTGAAGAAGATCGAGAACATGTTGCCGCAGTACTGCAACCGATGCGCGACGCCCTGCTCGGTCAGGGCCCGTGAGGCCAGCCCGCCGATCAGTTCGGCGTTGGCGTCCAGCTTGGCGTAGACCTCGGCAGTGGCATTGCGCAGGCTGGCGAGCCCGGTGGCCACCGCAACCGGGTTACCGCTGAGGGTGCCCGCCTGGTAGACCGGCCCGGACGGTGACAGGAAGCTCATCACTGCGGCGCTGCCACCGAAGGCAGCAGCGGGCAGGCCACCGGACATCACCTTGCCGAAGGTGAACAGGTCGGCCTGCACCGGGTCGAGGCCGTACCAGCCCGCGCTGCTCACCCGGAAACCGGTCATCACCTCGTCCGAGATCAGCAGCGCCCCGTACTGGCTGGTGATGTCACGCAGCCCCTGGTTGAAGCCGGGCAACGGCGGCACCGCGCCCATGTTGCCTGCGGCGGCCTCGGTGATCACCGCTGCGATCTCGTCGCCGTCCGCCTCGAAGGCGGCCCGGACGGCGGCCAGGTCGTTGTAGGGCAGCACGATCGTCTCGCTGGCCTGCGCCCCGGTGACCCCCGGGGTGTCCGGCAACCCGAAGGTGACGACGCCCGAACCGGCACTGGCGAGCAGCGCGTCGACGTGCCCGTGATAGCAGCCGGCGAACTTCACGATCTTGCTGCGGCCGGTGGCACCACGGGCGAGCCGGATGGCCGACATGGTTGCCTCGGTCCCGGAGTTCACCAGTCGCACCTGCTCGACCGGGTTCGGCAGGCCGGCCGCAGCAGCACCGGAGGCCAGCTTGCCGATGATCTCTTCGGCCAGTTCGATCTCTCCGAGCGTCGGGGTGCCGAAGCTCAGTCCGTGCACGGCGGCCTCCCGCGCGGCCTGCACCACGGCCGGGTGGGCGTGGCCGAGGATCATCGGGCCCCAGGAGGCGACGAGGTCGACGTAGGTGTTGCCGTCGGCGTCGGTGAGGTAGGGACCGGTGCCGCTCACCATGAAGCGCGGGGTACCACCGACCGCCCGAAAGGCCCGGACCGGTGAGTTCACCCCACCGGGAATGACACGTTGGGCTCGTTCGAACAATTGCGCAGAGATCGGTGCGTCGGTCACCTGTCCAGTGTCCCTCACCGGATCAGAAGCTGATGCGCGAGAGGAACTGCTGGGTCCGGGCTTCGCGCGGGGCGAGCAACACCTGCTCCGGGGTCCCCACCTCGAGCAGCCGGCCGTTGTCGAGAAAGCAGACCGTGTCGGCGACCTGGCGGGCGAAGCTCATCTCATGAGTCGACAGCACCATGGTCATGCCCTCTTCGGACAACTCCTGCAGCAGGGTGAGGACCTCGCCCACCAATTCGGGGTCAAGTGCCGAAGTGACCTCGTCGAGCAGTAGCAGCTGTGGCGAGTTCACCAGCGCCCGGGCGATCGCCACCCGCTGCTGCTGGCCACCCGACAGTTCGTCCGGCCGGGCCTTGGCCTTGTCGGCGAGTCCCACCCGGTCGAGCATCTGCATCGCTCGCTGCTCGGCGGCGGCTCGGGCGACGCCGTGCACCTTGATCGGCGCCAAGGTCACGTTGTTCAGCACGGACAGGTGCGGGAAGAGGTTGAACGCCTGGAAGACGATGCCGATCCGGCTGCGCACCTCGTCCGCGTCGACCCTCGGATCGGTCAGCTCGACCCCGTCCAACTCCACCGTGCCGTCGTCGACCGTCTCCAGCAGGTTGATGCAGCGAAGCAGGGTGGACTTGCCCGAGCCGGACGCCCCGATCAGTACGACGCAGTCGCCCTGCTGCACGTCGAGGCTGACATCGTCGAGCACCACGTTGTCGCCGAAGCTCTTACGCAGGTTGCGGATGGACAGCAGGCTGTCGGCGGAACTCATATCGTCGCGGTCCCGCCGCCGCCGTACCAGCCCTGGCGCTTGGCCACGTGGTCGGTGAGCCGGGTGAGCGGGATTGTCAGGCAGACAAAGAGGAAACCCGCCACCACGTACGGCGTGTAGTTGAAGTTGCGGGAGCTCTCGATGCCGGCGGCCCGGATGGCGTCGATCACCCCGAGCACCGCGATCAGGCCGGAATCCTTCTGCAACGAGACGAAATCGTTCAACAGCGGCGGCAGCACGCGTCGGACGGCCTGCGGCAGGATCACGAAACGCATGGTCTGCAGATAGGTCAGCCCGAGCGACCGGGCGGCCGCCCGCTGGGAAGGATGCACCGATTCGATGCCGGCCCGGAACACCTCGGCGACATAAGCCGAATACGTCAGCACCAGCGCCGCCGAACCCCAGATCAGCGGGTTCACCGGAAGCCCACCGAGCCGCAGCGCCGGGCCACCCAGGCCGAGCAGGTAGAGCACCAGCAGCAGCGGCAACCCACGGAACAGGTCGGTGAACGCACCGGCGAACAGCCGCAGCGGAAAGAAGATCGGGCCGCGCAAGGTCCGCAGGATCGCGATGGCCAGGCCGAAGATCACCACCAGTACCGAGCAGATCAGCATCACGCGCACGTTGAGCCACAGACCCTGCAGCACCGGCAGGAAGGAGTGCCGCGCATCGGGCCAACTGAAGAAGGTGTCACGCACCCGCGGCCAGCCCGGTGAGGAGGTCACCCCCACGACCAGCACTGCCAGCACGACCAACGTGCTGGAGCCGGCGGTCAGGCCGGACCGGATCGTCCGGCTACGCCGGTAGGAGATGCGTTCGCGCTGCTTGTCCGAGGGCGACCAGCCGGTACCGGCGTCCGGCAGGCTCACGAGAGGACGGGGGCACCGGCTGAGGTCAGCCACTGGTCCTGCAGCTTCTTCAAGGTCCCGTCGGCGCGCAACGCGTCCACCGCCTTGGAGACGCACGGCGTCAGCGAGGACCCCTTGTCCAGCACGAAACCGAACTGCTCAGGGGTGTTGGACACCGGCAGCTGTCCGACGATCACGCCGTTGTCCAGCTCGGCTGCGGTGATGTAGAAACCCGTGGGCAGATCGACGACGAGGCCGTCGATCTGCTTGTTCTTCAGGGCCTGCACCGCGACGTCGTTGGTGTCGAAGACCGCGGGCTTCTGCGAGGGCTTGATGGTGTTGACGATGGTGTCGTAGCTGGTCGTGCCGACCTGCGCACCAAGCTTGGCGCCAGCCAGATCCGCGATCGACTTGGCCGAGGCGATCTTGCTGCCCTTGTAGGAGATGACCGCCTGCGCGACGTCGTAGTAGCCGGTGGAGAAGTCGACTGCCTTGCGTCGCTCATCGCTGATCGACACCTGGTTGATGTCCACGTCGAAGTTCTTCGGGCCGGGTGCGATCACCGTGTTGAAGGTGGCGCTGACCCACTTGACCTTGTCCTGGCTGAAGCCCATCTTGGCTGCGACCGCGAACGCGACCGCGGACTCGTAACCCTTGCCGTTGGCGGGCTTGTTGTCGGCGAACCACGGCTCGTACGCGGGGTTGTCGGTGGCGACGGTGAGTTGCCCGGCCGAGTGCAGTTTCAGGGAACCGACGTCGCAGGCGTTCGCGGCGGCGCTGGTGACGGTCGGGGAATCGGACTTGGTGTCGGTCGGCGAGCAGGCCGCCAGGGCACCGATACCCAGGATGGCCAGGGACACAAGGGCTACCGAGCGAACGTGCATGGCTGACTGACTCCTACGGAGGTGGCGGAACGTGGCGGGGACGACGCCGAAAATTGTACGGACGTTCGAAACCCACTCCCGATCCGGCCCGGTCATCAGGCCAGCCGTCGGCTCATCACGATCCGGCGCCCCAGGTCGTCCAGGCCGCCAACCTGTTCACGGCGCCGCACCGCCCGCAGTTCCGGCCCGGGGTCGGGGAGCTCGACGAAACCACGTTTTGCGTAGAAGGGCGCGTTCCACGGCACATCGGCGAAGGTCGTGAGCGTCATCGTGTCGAACCCAGCCGCCCAGGCCCAGTCGCAGGCGGCCTCCAGCAGCGCGCTCCCGAGCCCCCGCTTCATGGCGGTCAACGCCACCGACATCCCTTCGAGGTGCGCGCAACCAGCCACCTCCACCAGCCACA
>JBBQFE010000094.1:0-8775 GCA_038321605.1 Mycobacteriales bacterium
TGACTTCGCCAAGACCAACCCGCTGCTCGTCATCAAGGGCGGTGTGCTCGACGGGAAGTCGCTGAGCGCAGCCGAGGTCAACAAGATCGCTGACCTCGAGTCCCGTGAGGTGCTTCTCGCCAAGGTCGCAGGTGCCCTCAAGGCCCTGCCGTCCCGCGCCGCTGGCCTGTTCCAGGCCCCGCTGTCGCAGGTTGCCCGGCTGGCGAAGGCACTCGAGGAAAAGACCCCCGGCGAGGCAGCGCCTGCTGCCGACACCACGGAGTCCGCTCCTGACGAGGCACCCGCCGAGTCGGCTGCCGCTGACGAGGTATCCGCAGAGTCGGCTGTCGCCGACGAAGCACCCGCCGAGTCGGCTGCCGCTGATGAAGCAGAAACCCCCGCCGAGCCGGCGGAGTAGTAAACCAACCCGTTTTGCCGGCTCTCCGGCCAAGCACTCACAAAAGTGAAAGGACGCCCATCATGGCGAAGCTCAGCACCGACGAGCTCATCGATGCGTTCAAGGAGCTCACCCTCCTCGAACTGTCGGAGTTCGTGAAGCAGTTCGAAGAGACCTTCGACGTCACCGCGGCCGCTCCGGCTGCCGTCGCCGTCGCGGGCCCGGCCGCCCCGGTCGAGGACGTTGTCGAGCAGGACGAATTCGACGTCATCCTCGAAGGTGCCGGCGAGAAGAAGATCCAGGTCATCAAGGAGGTGCGTACGCTCACCAGCCTGGGCCTGAAGGAGGCCAAGGACCTGGTCGACGGCGCGCCGAAGACCGTCCTGGAGAAGGTCACCAAGGAAGCTGCCGAGAAGGCGAAGGCGGCCCTCGAGGGCGCCGGCGCTTCGGTCACCGTCAAGTAGTTCAGCTAGCCACGTAGTTCAGCTAGCCAAGTAGTCGGCTGGTCAATCATCCAGCCAACGCCGAGGGCGGTCCGCATAACGCGGGCCGCCCTTTGCGTTGTCCTGAACTGCCGAGCAGCAGGCAGGCCAGGCGGAGACAAGTCAACAAAGCGTGCTCCACTAGATGGCGCGCCATTCATCTACCATGGCTGGTATGTCCTCTGTTGCCGCTCCGGGTCCGTTGGTCGACGATTTTCTCTGCCTCGCGCTCTACCGTGCATCGCGGGCCATGACCGCTGCATACCGTCCAATCCTTGCCGACCTCGGCCTGACCTACCCGCAGTACCTCGTGATGGCGCTGCTCTGGGAGGACGGCGCGGCCACGGTGGGGCAGATCGGTGCCAGGTTGCGGCTGGACTCGAGCACGCTGTCACCTTTGCTCAAGCGTCTGGAGGGGTTGGGGCTGATCACCCGCCGGCGAAGCGCGCGGGACGAGCGCAGCGTGCAGGTTGATCTGACTGCGGCGGGGACGGCGATGCGGGCCGCGGCGAGCCCGGTGCCCGCGCGGGTCTGCGCGCAGACGGGCCTTGCCGCCGACGATCTTCCCCGGCGGGTCGCTGAGCTCCGGGTGCTGGCCGAGCACCTCGAGTCCACCGGCTGACGGCGGGCAATTCGCTCTATCGCACACGATTATATTGTGTACGATGCAATCGTGACGCCGTCGGGGCGTGACCACATTGCACACCGGAGGTCTTGATGCCTACTCGTAACGCCCGCACCGCCTGGAACGGCGACCTGCAGACCGGTTCCGGGCAGGTTGAACTGTCCAGCTCCAAGGTGGGGACCTACGACGTGTCCTTTCCCAAGCGCGCGGCTGAGGATGCCGGCGGCACCACGAGCCCCGAGGAGCTGATCGCGGCAGCCCACTCCGCCTGCTACGCAATGCAGTTCTCCGCGGTGCTCGCCGAGGCCGGTGGCACCCCGCAGAGCCTGGACGTGCGCGCTGCGGTGTCCCTCGGCCCGGACAAGGAGAGCGGCGGCTTCAAACTCACCGGGATCGCCCTCACGGTCCGCGGCGAGGTCGACGGCCTCGACGAGGCAGCGTTCATCGAGGCTGCGAACATCGCCAAGCAGAGCTGCCCGGTCAGCAAGGCCCTGACGGGTGTCGAGATCACGTTGGACGCCGCACTGGAGAGCTGACCGCCCGCTGGCGGTTAGCCCGCTCGAGGATTCTCGCTGTCGGGGCGTGTGGTGGTCGGGCTTGTCCGGGTCAGAGTTCCCCGACCACCACTCCCGGCAGGGCCTCCTCCACCCGGACCACGGTGGCCGTCGGGGTTTCCCCGCCACCGGCCTGCCAGGTGTCGAGCAGCGTCTGGCTGAAGGCCTGCGCAAGGTCGTAGGTGTCGAAAGGTCCCACCGCGCGCGGCGGGACCATCGGCTGATCGGGCTCGGTGGTAACCACGACAAACATCCAAGAAGCCTCTCTATCGGTTGCTATCGATCCAACCAGATCCAGCCCGGTCGACGGCGCAGGCGGAGTCATCGACCCATGGGTGGCTGCACCGATCCGTCACGGTCTGGGCGGTTGTGGTGCCCCCGATGTAACCGAGGTAGTACCGGACGGTAACCAGGAGGTGTCGGCGTCGTTGTAACGCAAAACGGCTGTTCGTCCGCGCGGTCGCCTCTCGTTCACGCACGTACGCGGCCCGGTGCTCTGGAAAGGGGCCGACATGGGTGTCGAGGTCGAAGTCGTCGGTCTGACCAAGTCGTTCGGTAGGCAGACCATCTGGGGAGACGTCACCCTCACCCTGCCGCCCGGCGAGATCAGCGTGATGCTCGGTCCGTCGGGTACCGGCAAATCGGTGTTCCTCAAGACCCTCGTGGGCCTGCTGAAGCCCGACGCCGGCTCGATCTTCATCAAGGACGTCAACCTCGCGAAGTGCTCCGAGCACCAGCTGTACGAGACCCGCAAGCTCTTCGGTGTGCTGTTCCAGGACGGTGCGCTGTTCGGCTCCATGAACCTGTTCGACAACATCGCGTTCCCGTTGCGGGAGCACACCCGCAAGTCCGAGTCCGAGATCAAGTCGATCGTGTCGGAGAAGCTGGAAATGGTCGGTCTGACCGGCACCGAGAAGAAGCTGCCCGGGGAGATCTCCGGCGGTATGCGCAAACGTGCCGGGCTGGCCCGGGCGCTGGTGCTCAACCCCGAGATCATCCTGTTCGACGAACCCGACAGCGGGCTGGACCCGGTCCGGGTGGCCTACCTGAACCAGCTCATCGTCGACCTGAACGCCCAGACGGACTCGACCTTCCTGATCGTCACCCATGACATCGGCACCGCCCGGACCGTGCCCGACAACCTGGGGCTGCTCTTCCGCCGCGAGCTGGTGATGTTCGGGCCCCGCGAGGTGCTGCTCACCTCGGACGAGGCGGTCGTCGAGCAATTCCTGAACGGCCGCCGCGAGGGACCGATCGGGATGAGCGAGGAGAAGGACGCCGCTCAGGTGGCTGCCGAGCTGGCCGCCATGGTCGATGAGGGGCCACCGGCGCCGGGCACCGGGCCCAAGGGCGCGTCCGGCTCGGGCGTGCCGCCGCAGCTGCAGCCATCGCCCGGACTGCCCGAGCGTAAGGCTGTCGCGCGCCGCCAGGAGCGGGTGCTGAAGATGCTGCACACGTTGCCCGACAAGGCGCAGGAAGCCGTCCGTCGGGCCCTGGACTCCGACCTCCCCGAACCCACCCGGACGGGGGTCTAGATGGCCGCCGTGTCACTGACCGCCGGTGTCAGGCAGTCCGGACGGCTGTTCGCGCTGTTCCTCGATGTTGTGCGGCTGACCTTCAAACGCCCCTTCCAGGCAAGGGAATTCATCCAGCAGGCGTGGTTCATCGCCTCGGTGACGATCCTGCCGACGGCCCTGGTGGCCATCCCGTTCGGCGCCGTCATCGCGCTGCAACTGGGAACCGTGACCCGGCAGCTCGGGGCCCAGTCGTTCACCGGTGCCGCCTCCGTGCTGGCCGTCATCCGGGAAGCCTCACCGATCGTCTGCGCGTTGCTGATCGCCGGCGCCGGAGGATCGGCCATCTGCGCCGACCTGGGTTCCCGCAAGATCCGCGACGAGATCGACGCCATGGAGGTACTCGGCATCTCGCCCGTCCAGCGACTGGTCGTACCTCGGGTGCTGGCCTGCATGCTGGTGTCGATGGCGCTGAACGGGCTGGTCAGCGTGGTCGGCGTGGTCGGCGGCTATTTCTTCAACGTCATCCTGCAGGGCGGGACGCCCGGCGCGTACCTGGCGTCCTTCTCCGCGCTCGCGCAGCTCCCGGACCTCTACGCCGGTGAGCTGAAGGCGGTCATCTTCGGGTTGATCGCGGCGGTAGTGGCCTCATACAAGGGCCTCAACGCCGGTGGCGGACCCAAGGGGGTCGGCGACGCGGTGAACCAATCGGTGGTCATCACCTTCCTGCTGCTGTTCTTCGTCAACTTCGTGCTCACCGCCGTGTACTTCCAAGTCGTGCCGCCCAAGGGGTCCTGAGCATGCTCGGCAGACAGCGCAGGGGTGCGCGATGACGGCGATGTTGGAGCGGGCGAAGGCCACGGCGCACCGCCCGATCGGCTTCCTCGACGATCTCGGCGAGCAGATGGCCTTCTACCTCAAGGCCCTGGCGTGGACGCCTCGTACGCTGCGCCGCTACCGCAAGGAGGTGCTGCGGCTGCTGGCCGAGGTGACCTTCGGGACCGGCGCGCTGGCGGTCATCGGCGGCACCGTCGGCGTCATCACGTTCCTGTCCTTCTTCACCGGGACCGAGGTCGGCCTGCAGGGGTACGCGGCGCTGAACCAACTCGGTACCGGTGCTTTCACGGGGTTCGTCTCGGCGTACTTCAACACCCGCGAGATCGCGCCGCTGGTGGCCGGTCTGGCGCTGTCTGCGACGGTGGGCTGCGGCTTCACCGCGCAACTCGGCGCGATGCGCATCTCGGAGGAGATCGATGCCCTCGAGGTGATGGCGGTGCCGTCGCTGCCGTACCTGGTGACCACCCGGGTGATCGCCGGTCTGGTCGCGGTCGTACCGCTGTACGTGATCGGTCTGCTGTCGTCGTACCTGTCGACCCGCACCATCGCCACCGCCTACTACGGCCAGTCGACCGGCACCTACGACCACTACTTCAGGCTGTTCCTGCCGCCGCACGACATCCTCTGGTCCTTCGGCAAGGTGCTGGTCTTCGCCGTGGTCATCGTCATGACGCACTGCTATTACGGCTACACCGCCAAGGGTGGGCCCGCCGGCGTGGGAATCGCGGTCGGCAAGGCGGTCCGGACGGCCATCGTGGCGATCAACATCGTCGACTTCTTCCTCTCCCTGGCCATCTGGGGCTCCACCACCAGCGTCCGGATCGCGGGGTGAGGCCATGAGCATGGATTCCGGCCTCGGCAAGCTGAGGCTCCGCGCGTACGGGCTGATCTTCATCGTCCTCATCGCCTCGCTGTTGGCGCTGTCCATCGCGGCCTACCAGCAGGTGTTCACCAAGGTCACGCTGGTCACGCTGGACACCGACCACACCGGCGCGCAGCTGCTGCCGCAGTCCGACGTGAAGCTGCGCGGCATCCTGGTCGGCACCGTCCGCAAGATCTCGACCTACAACGTCGCCGGCAAGCACGGCAGCCAACCGGAGACGCGGGCCCGGTTGACGCTCGCGCTATCCCCCTCGCGGGCCAGACTGATCCCGCAGGGAACCACCGCCCTGCTGCTGCCCAAGACCCTCTTCGGTGAGCGGTACGTCGCGCTGCAGATCCCGGACAACCTCTCCGGGGCCGCGGCCCAGCCGGTCAGGAGCGGCGAAACCCTCAGCGGCGCCGCCGATTCTGCCGAGGTGGAGCAGGTGCTCAATGACCTGTACCCGGTGCTGCTGGCCCTGCACCCGGAGGACCTGAAGACCACGCTGACCGCGCTGGCCACCGCGCTGCAGGGTCGCGGCCAGCAGCTCGGCAACAACCTCGCGTCGCTGAACGACTACCTGACCAAGCTCAACCCCAAGGTGCCGACCCTGGTCGATGACCTGGACAAGCTCGGAAAGGTGGCGACGTTGTACAACGATGCCGCGCCGGATCTGCTGGGCAGCCTGGACAACCTGACCACCACCGCGCAGACCTTGACCAAGCGGAGCTCCGCGCTGGACGAACTGCTCCGCTCAGCCACCTCGACGTCCAACGAGCTGGACGGTTTCCTCAACGAGAGCGGTGACTACCTGATCCAGGTGTCGGCCTCCTCGGCGCAGATCCTGGCACTGCTGGCGAAGTACTCACCGGAGTACCCGTGCATGGCCGCTGGGCTCGCGGGTATCGAGCCGCGCCTCGAGGATGCCTTCGGCGGTAAGCAGCCCGGTCTGCACATCACTCTGGAGCTGGTGAAGAGTCAGGGAAAGTACGTCCCCGGCAACGAGCCGAAGTACATCACCGACCCGAACATCCGGGTGCCGCACTGCTTCGGCCTGCCGAGTCCGGCCAATCCCTTTCCCGGGGTGCAGTTCCCGGCCAGCGCCTCCGACGGGGCCGCCTACAACCCGCCACAGTCGCTGCCTTCCGCCGACCGCGCTGCGTACAACACCAGCGGCGTCGGTTCGCCGGCCGAGACCAGGTTGATCGACGCGCTGCTGTCGGGTTCCTACGGCAACGATCCGGCCAAGGTCCCCTCGATCGCCACGATGCTCGCTGCACCGCTGTTGCGCGGATCGGCGGTGACTGTCGGATGAGAGGTCTACTCGCTCCGCTGACCAAGCTCGTGACGTTCCTGGTGGTCACCGCGTTCGCCACGTACGTGCTCGCTGCGACCATCACCAACGCCAGCTTCGGCAGGAGCACCAGCTACCACGCGATCTTCCACGATGCCACCGGCCTGCTCGTCGGCGACGACGTCCGGGTGTCCGGCGTGCGGGTCGGCACGATCTCGGGCATCAAGCTGGTACGGCAGCCCGGCACACCTGATCCGAAGACCGCCCCGTTCGCTGCGGACGTGTCGTTCACGGTCGCTGCCAGTCGCCCGCTGACCAGCTGGGTGTTGGCCAAGCTGCGCTTTCGCAACCTGGTGGGCCAGCGGTACCTGGCCATCGAGCAGGGCAGTGAGATCCCCGGGGTTGCCGAGCGCACGCTGAAGGCCCACGACACCATCCCGATCAGCCAGACCACGGATGCGCTGGACCTGACCACCCTGTTCGCCGGCTTCAAGCCCCTGTTCGCCGGCCTGGATCCCAAAGAGATCAACAGTCTGTCGCTTCAGGTTATCCAGACCCTGCAGGGCGAGGGCGGCACGGTGGACGCGCTGTTGCAGCAGACCGCCCAGCTGACCTCTGCCATAGCCGACAAGGACAAAGTGATCGGAGACCTGGTCGACAACCTGTCTTCGGTGCTCGACACCCTCGGCCAGCGCGACCAGAAACTGTCGGAGCTGATCGTCCAACTGCAGCGCTGGGTCACCGGCCTTTCCGGTGACCGCAAGACCATCGGCGAGTCGATCACCGGAATCAACGATCTGGCAGCGTCAACCACCGGGTTGCTGGTGAAGTCGCGGCCCCAGCTGAAGCAGGACGTGATCGACCTGACCGGACTGGCCCAGACGTTGAACGCGGGCAGTTCCACGATCGACGGCATCCTGCAACGGTTCCCCAACAAGATCGCGGCGTTGACCCGGACCGCCACCTACGGCTCCTGGTTCAACTTCTACCTGTGCTCCCTCGGCGGGACGGTGACGCTGCCGGGCAACATCCCGGTGACACCGACCGCCGGCCTGCCGCCGACGAGGTGCAACTGATGAGCGAGCGTCGTGAGAAGCCCCAGCGGATGAAGAAGGCGCCGCGGGGCAGATCGTTCTCCTCCCGCAACCCCACGGTGATCGGAGCCATCGGCCTGGTCATCATCGGTGTCCTGCTCTGGGCCGCCTTCAATGCTCAGAAGCTGCCGATCATCGGTGGCGGTACGCAGTACTCGGCGATCTTCTCCGAGTCCTCCGGACTGCTGCCCGACGACGAGGTCCGGATCGCCGGTGTCAAGGTGGGCGTCGTCAGCGGGGTCGGGCTGACCGGCGCGAACGGCAGCGATGTGAAGGTCAGCTTTCGGATCAAGAACGCCTTCGTGGGTGACCAGACCCAGGCGATCATCAAGATCAAGACGGTGCTGGGCCGCAAATACCTCGAGCTGGACTCCGAGGGCGCGCAGAAGCAGAATCCGGCAACGGTCATACCGCTGGCCAGGACCCTGACCCCGTACGACGTGTACCCGGCGTTCTCGGATCTGACCAAGACCGTCGGCAACATCAACACCGCCGACCTCGGCAAGTCCCTGGAGACCATCGCTCAGACGTTCAAGAACACGCCGGGCGCTGTCCGTACGACGTTGGGCGGCCTGTCGAGGCTGTCGAACACGATCTCGTCGCGCGACCAGGCCCTGCGCACCCTGCTGGCCCGAGCAAACGACGTGACCACCGTGCTGGCAGACCGTGACCAGCAGATCAGCAGGCTGCTCACCGACGGCAACCTGCTGCTGACCGAGCTGGACAACCGACGCGACGCCATCCGCACGCTGTTCCTCAACACCTCAGCCCTGTCGCTGCAGCTGTCCGGTCTCGTCGCCGACAACCAGAAGACCCTGCAGCCGGCGTTGGACCAGCTCAAGGGAGTGTTGGACATCCTGCAGAAGAACTCGGACAACATCGATCGTGGCCTGGCCCTGCTGGCCCCGTTCTACCGGGTCTTCGCCAACACCCTGGGCAACGGCCGGTGGTTCGACACCTATATCTCGAACCTGTCGGTCGGCGGCCTGCTGGGCACCGTCACCGGATTGGGCCAGTGATCATGGTGAATTCGGCTGCTCTGGGAAAGAAGACGGCTCGCCTGATCATGGCGGGAATCGTCGTCGCGGTGATGGTCGGTGCCATCGTCTTCGTGTTGCTGCCCAAGCCGACGAAGAC
>JBBQFE010000095.1:0-8736 GCA_038321605.1 Mycobacteriales bacterium
GCAGATCGGCCCGGTCATCGGCCTCGGCTGTGCCGGTTTGGCCGCTGCCGTCGGGCGGTTCCTGCGCCCGGACCCGGGAGAGCAGGTCGACCTGGGCATAGGAGATCGGGTCCAGGTAGGCATCTCGCACGCTCAATGTCCTTTGCAGCAAAGGTTGATTGTCCAGCAGGAACTCCTCGCCGGTAACCCGGAGCACCTCGTCCACGGTCAGCTCATGCTCGGCCTTGACCAGGTCGAACAGCCGCTGCAGCGCTGGCGGCACCAGGCTGGACACGTAGTGCGCCGCGATCTCCAGATCCGTCTTGGCCAGCGTCATCTCCACGTTCGAGATGAACGTGCGGAAGAAGTGCCATTCCTCCTGCATGTCTGCCAGAACACCGCTCATCCCGGCCTCGCGGGCCGCACGCAGGCCGGAGCCGACGCCGAACCAACCCGGCACGATCTGGCGCGACTGCGTCCATCCGAACACCCACGGAATGGCGCGCAGGCCCGAGATCCCGCCACCAGAGTCCGGGCGACGTGACGGCCGCGATCCGATGTTCAGCGACCCGAGCTGTTCCACCGGCGTGGACGTGAGGAAGTACTCCGGCAGGCCCGGGTCTTCCACGAACGTCCGGTACGCAGCGAAGGCCGCGTCGCTCACCACATCCATGGTGTGGTCCCAGGTGTTCAACTGCTCGGGGCGCTGGCGCGGCGTCAGGTGCAGGGCAGATGCCTGCAGCACGGCGGCGACCGTGAGCTCGAGGTTCTCCCGCGCGAGATCGGGCAGCGAGTACTTGTCGCTGATCACCTCGCCCTGTTCGGTGAACTTGATCTCGCCGGCGAGCACGCCCCAGGGCTGGGCCAGGATCGAGTCATAGGTCGGGCCGCCGCCACGACCGACCGTGCCGCCGCGACCGTGGAACAACCGCAGCCGCACCCCGTGCCGGGCCGCCACATCGCGCAGCGTGCGCTGGGTCTTGTGGATCTCCCACTGCGACGTGGTGATCCCCGCGTCCTTGTTGGAGTCCGAGTAGCCCAGCATCACCTCTTGCACATCGCCGCGCATCCGCACTATCAGCCGATAGCTCGGGTCCGACAGCAGATCATCGAGGACCTGCCCGCTCTTGCGCAGTTCGTCGACGGTCTCCAGCAGCGGCACGAAGCCGATCCGGGCCATCGGAACGGCAGGTCCGGTGATCGCGCCGACTGCCGAAGGGCCGTTGCCGTGCACATCGACCAGCCCTGCCTCGCGGGCCAGCACCACGGCGGCGAGCACATCGTCGGCACCCATCGTCATCGATACGATGTAGCTCTCGATCACCTCCGGTCCATAGGTGTCCAGTGCCCTGCGGATCTCGGTGAAGACCGCGAACGTCTTGGCACCCTCGGCGTCCAACGGCGGCGGGGTCTGTGCCAGCGGCCGACGTGAGGCGATCTCCTTCGACAGCAGGCGCATCCGGTAGTCGCGGGGCAGATCGGCGTAGAGCCAGGTCTCCTCGACGAGCCGATCGACCAGTTGGCCCACCGCGTGATGGTGTGCCTCGGCATGCTCGCGGATGTCCATCGTTGCCAGGTGCAGGCCGTACACCGAGATGGTGTGCTGCGCGCGGGCCAGCAGACCGTCGGCGATCAACGCACCGGCATTGTCGCGCAGGGACTGACCGAGTAGCTCCAACTCGGCCATCAGTTCGGCCCGCCCCAGGTAGTCGTGCCCCGGGGTGTGCGTTGCCGAATGGTCCACCCGGTACTGGGTGTTCACGATCTTCTGGCGAATACAGGACAGCTTCAAGCGGTACGGCTCGGTGGCGTTGACGGTGAGCAGCCGCTGATCGAGCTCCGGCAACGCCAGCAGGTCGGCGGCGATGGATTCCAGCAGCGCGGGCGAGAAGCCCACCACCGAACTGGATGAGGACAGCTCCGCGATCAGGGCGTCCACCGACCGCAACGCCGACCGGACCGCGACGTGATGTTGTAGTCGCAGTACCTCGCGGGTGACGGCCGCGGTGACGTTGGGATTGCCGTCACGGTCCCCTCCGATCCACGACCCGAAGGTCAGGGGTCTGGCATCGATGTCGAGAGTCGAGCCGTGCCGGTTCAGTTCGGCGGCCAGATCTGCAGTCAGTCCGGGGAGCGTTTCGTCGATGAGTTCCTGCAGGTAGTAGACGGCGTTGCGGGCCTCGTCCACGGGGGTCGGTCGTTGCTGGCGCAGTTCATCGGTCTGCCAGATCAGGTCGATGATCTCGGCCAGTTCACGGTCCTGCCGGGACCGTGCGGAGGTGCCTGATTCCGTCCGGACGGACAGCACCTCGGATAACCGTCGCAGCTTGGTCAGGATGGATCGACGGCTGGCTTCGGTGGGGTGAGCGGTGAACACCGGTCGCACCGCGAGCGAGCGCACCGCCTCGGTCAGGCCGTCCGAGCCGTAACGTTCTGCCACCGCAGCCACGCTGCGCGCGAGCCAGCCCTCCTCGGCCGGTCGGTGCACCAGGCTGCGGACCCGGTGCACCTGCTCGGCGACGTTCGCCAGGTGGAAGTACGCGGAGAAGGCGCGGACGAGCGCGGCCGCGGTGTCGGTCTCCAACCCGGCCAGCAGCGTGCGTACCTGGTCGCGGGCCGCGTCGCGCTCGCTGCCCAGCGCGCCCTCCTTGCTCTGCTTGCTCAGCGACCGCACCTGTTCGACCAGGTCCAGCAGCTCCTGGCCGTGTTGGCGGACGAGGCTTTCGCCGAGAAGTTCTCCCACCCGTCGGACGTCGCGCCGCAGGGCGGTGTCGTCGGCCAGGGCGTCGTTTGCCTGCGTGTCGCGCAGTGTGGGGTCGGTCACCCGCTAATCCTCGCGCATGGCTCGGCGTGGACGGCGGCGACGTTGTTACCGGCCGGTTAAGGCTGTTTTCGTGACTCTCTGAATGTGCTCGGTCACGCTCTGCTGAGTACATCATCAACAACAGATTACGTCGGCAAAATAAGGGGACTTAGCGCTTCCCAAACAACCACCTCACCGGCTATAAACGTAGATGTCAGAACGTGAACGGGGGAACACGGGATGTCGAAGGTTTCCCCGCATTACGTTTAACGGGGGGTCATCTGAGGTCCTTAGGTGACTGATATGGGGAAATCGTGCCGAACGGCGTTCGTGCCGGCCGGCTCACAACGGGGGAACAGTATGTCCACGAGTAGCCACCAGGCTGCTGGTGGGGAGGTCGGCGAAGCGCCCAGTAACGCTCTGGGCGCCGCCGCATCCTCATCGGGGTTGAGAAACGCACATCCGGCCACCACGAGGTCTCGTACCGGCGGCCGCATCTGGCACAGGTCCGCCACCGCAGCGGTCCCGCTTGCCGAACCAGTCAGCGAACCCGACCCGGCCCCGGCGCGGCGACGCGCCCAGTGGTTCCGCCGCTACCAGCTCGGTCTGGTCGCCGTCGATCTGCTGTCAGTGGTCGTAGCCGTCGTCACCTCCTTCATCTTCCGCTTCGGGACGTTCATCGACTCCTCGAGCACCCGCTTCTACGTGGCACTTTCGGTAGTGCTACCGATCGGTTGGATTGCCGCTGTTGCGATCAACAGGGCCTACGAGGCGCGGTTCGTAGGCGTCGGCTCCGCCGAGTTCCAGCGGATCTTCCATGCCTTCCTGCACGTCACCGTGGTCGTCGCCTTCGCCTCTTTCATCACGAAGGCGGACATCGCCCGCGGCTTCGTCCTGGTCGCCCTGCCACTCTCGCTGGTGCTGAACCTGCTGGGTAGGTACGCGGCGCGCAAGTGGCTGCACCGTCAGCGTGGCCGGGGTCGGGCGCTCACGTCGGTCCTGGTGGTCGGCGATGCCGCGGCCATCGAAGGCTTCACCTCGATGGTCCGGCGGGACCGTTATGCAGGGATGCGCGTCGTGGGGGCCTGTGTACCGGCTGAACTGACGCTGCACGAGGGCACGCTCCAGACGCTGGACAACCTGAACGTCCCACTGCTCGGCGATGTCGACTCGGTACGCGAAGCCGTGTCGATCAGCGACGCCAACACCGTCGCGGTGGTCTCGTCGGGTGCACTCGGACCGGAGAAGCTGCGCTGGATCTCCTGGCAACTCGAGGGCACAGCTACCGAGCTCGTGGTCTCGCCGGGACTAACGGAGGTGGCCGGTCCCCGGCTGCACGTCCGCCCGGTCGCGGGCCTGCCGCTGCTGCACGTGGAGGAGCCCGAGTTCGACGGCTTCCGCCGGTTCCTCAAGGGTGCGTTCGACCGGATCGTTGCCGGCACCGCGCTGCTGCTGCTGTCGCCGCTGTTCGTCGGCCTGGCCATCGCGGTGCGCCTCAACAGCTCGGGTCCCGCCCTGTTCCGACAGGTCCGGGTGGGCCGTGACGGCGGTACCTTCATGATGCTGAAGTTCCGCTCGATGTACTCCGACGCCGAGGACCGGCTCGCTGAACTTGCAAGCCAGAGCGATCACGGCGACGGTGTGCTGTTCAAGATGCGCAACGATCCCCGGATCACCAAGGTCGGCAAGTTGCTGCGCAAGTACTCGCTCGACGAATTGCCACAGCTGATCAATGTCCTCAACGGCACGATGTCGCTGGTGGGGCCTCGGCCGCCCTTGCCGGTGGAGGTTGCCCGCTACGAGGACCACGTGCGACGTCGGCTGCTGGTCAAGCCCGGTGTCACCGGCCTCTGGCAGGTCAGTGGCCGCAGCGACCTCAGCTGGGACGACTCGGTCCGGTTGGACCTGCGGTACGTGGAGAACTGGTCGCTCAGCGAGGACCTGCTGATCCTCTGGAAGACCCTCCGGGCCGTGGTTGAAGGCTCGGGCGCTTACTGAGAATCGATCGGACACCGGCGTCTCGATGGGCTCGCTTCGACCACTGAAGCGGGCCCGTCGGTGCATGCGGGATCAGCCGACGTCCGCTGCACGGGCGCGATGGCCGGCACGGGAGGTTTCGTCCGGAATGCGCTGCGCAGGTAACGCCGTAGTTCTAACCGTGGGGTCGCTTTGGCACCAGCTCGAAACAATGTGAGAATAAGATGAAGTAACGCGGACAGGCTAGTGTGCTGACCTCAGATCAAAGGAAATCCAAGACTATGGCGTCCCTCACCGACGGTGCCGCGGCGAAACTCATCGCCGCCCGCGCCGGCGAATTTCTGTTGGCAAATCGCGATCGCTCCGAAGCGGACCTGCACGAGACCACGGATACCTCTGCCGACCGGTTGATCGCCGATCTGCTTTCCGAACTACGTCCGGAAGATGCGGTGCTTTCCGAAGAGCTGGGCGGCTCCGGCGACCGGTCGGTGGCCGAACGGGTCTGGATCATCGACCCGCTGGACGGAACCCGCGAGTACGGCGAGGCCGGACGAACCGACTGGGCGGTGCACGTCGCCCTCTGGGAGCGGGGCCGGCTCACGGTGGGCGTGGTGGGACTGCCCGCCCGCGATCAGGTGTTCTCCACAGATGATGTGGTCGAGGTGGCTGACCGACCAATCAAGCGCATCGCAGTGTCACGTTCCCGCCCGCCGGCCTGGGCGGTAACCGTGGCCGAGCAGTACGGAGCCGAACTCGTGGGTATGGGTTCTGCCGGTGTCAAGGCGATGGCGGTGGTGAGCGGTGAGGTGGACGCCTACCTGCATGATGGGGGCCAGTACGAATGGGACTCCGCGGCGCCGGTCGCGGTGGCCCAGCACTACGGGCTTCACACTTCACGGGCCGACGGTTCGCCGTTGGTCTACAACAAGAGCAATCCCTGGTCGCCCGACCTGGTGATCTGCCCTGGCGGCCAGGCCGAGGCCCTGCTGGCCGCTATCGCAGCCGTACGCGGCGTGACCGAGGACAACGTGTTGACGAAGGCGGAATCGTGAGCGTTACCCCTGACTACCGGTTGACCCAGCTCGACATCCTCGAGTACGAGGCAATCCACATCATCCGCGAGGTGGTGGCCGAGTTCGAACGTCCGGCGCTGTTGTTCAGTGGCGGCAAGGACTCCATCGTGATGCTGCGGCTGGCAGAGAAGGCCTTCGCTCCGGCGAAGATCCCGTTTCCTGCGGTGCACATCGACACCGGTCACAACTTCGACGAGGTCATCGACTTTCGGGACCGGCGCGCTGCGGAACTGGGTCTGCGATTGATCGTGGGTTCGGTGCAGGACGCGATCGACGAGGGCTCGCTGGTCGAGCCGACCGGACGACGCGCCAGCCGCAACCGGCTACAGACCCCGATCCTGCTCAAGACCGTGGAGCAGAACCGGTACGACGCCCTGTTCGGAGGTGCCCGTCGCGACGAGGAGAAGGCCCGCGCCAAGGAGCGCATGCTGTCCTTCCGGGACGAGTTCGGCCAATGGGACCCGAAGGACCAGCGTCCGGAACTGTGGTCGCTGTACAACACCCGGATCCGACCGGGGGAGTCGATGCGGGTGTTCCCGCTGTCGAACTGGACCGAGCTCGACATCTGGGGCTACATCAGACGCGAGGAACTCGAACTGCCTTCGATCTACTACGCGCACACGCGCGAGGTGTTCGAGCGCGACGGCATGATCCTGTACGACACGCCGGCCGCCCAGCGGGAGTCGGGCGAGGAGAGTTTCACGACCTCCGTCCGGTTCCGGACCGTCGGTGACATGTCCTGCACCGGCGCCGTCCGCTCGGACGCGTCCACGATCGATCAGGTCATCGAAGAGATCACGTCCAGCAGGGTCACCGAACGCGGCGAGACCCGAGCCGATGACCGTACCGCCGAAGCAGCCATGGAAGACCGCAAGCGCGAGGGATATTTTTAATGGAACTGCTCAGATTCGCCACCGCCGGGTCCGTGGACGACGGAAAAAGCACCCTGATCGGCCGGTTGCTCTACGACACCAAGTCCATCCTGGTGGACCAGCTCGAAGCCGTGGAACGCGTCAGCCGTGAGCGGGGCGATGAGTACACCAACCTCGCGCTGCTGACCGACGGCCTGCGCGCCGAGCGGGAGCAGGGCATCACCATCGATGTCGCATACCGCTACTTCGCCACCCCGCGCCGGACGTTCATCATCGCCGACACTCCGGGGCACATCCAGTACACCCGCAACATGGTCACCGGCGCCTCGACCGCCGACCTGGCGATCATCCTGGTCGACGCGCGCAAGGGCCTGGTCGAGCAGAGCCGCCGGCATGCCTTCCTGACGTCGCTGCTCGGGGTGCCGCACATCGTGGTGGCGGTGAACAAGATGGACCTGGTCGACTGGGACGCCGAGGTGTTCGAGCGGATCCGCGAGGAGTTCGACGTCTTCGCCGCCCGGCTGGACGTGCAGGACGTCACGATCATCCCGATCTCCGCGCTGCACGGCGACAATGTGGTGACCCGGTCGAGCGCCTCCCCTTGGTACAACGGGCCGTCCCTGCTGCATCACCTGGAGAACGTGCACGTCTCGGGTGACCGCAACCTGATCGACGCGCGGTTCCCGGTGCAGATGGTGATCCGCCCGCAGGATTCGCGCTACCCGGACTACCGCGGCTACGCCGGCACGATGGCCGGTGGCGTGCTGCGGCCCGGTGACGAGGTGATGGTGCTGCCCAGCGGCCTGACCAGCACCATCGCGTCCATCGAGACGGCCGACGGTCCGGTGGAGGAGGCCTATCCGCCGATGGCGGTGACCATCCGGTTGTCCGACGAGATCGATGTGTCGCGCGGCGACATGATCTGCCGGCCGCGCAACACCCCGGCGGTCGCCCAGGACATCGAGGCGATGATCTGCTGGATGGTCGACACGCCGCTGCGTGCCGGCGCGACGTTGGCCATCAAGCACACGACTCGTACCGCCCGCACAGTTGTTCGCGAGATGCTCTACCGCATGGACGTCAACACCCTGCACCGGATACCTGCGCCGGAGACTCTCGGGCTCAATGAGATCGGCCGAGTTCGGTTGCGGACCACGGTGCCCCTGATGTGTGACGAGTACGGCCGCAACCGGACCACTGGCGGCTTCATCCTCATCGACGAGACCACCAACCGCACGGTAGCCGCCGGGATGATCCTCGGCGCGGAATGACCCACGCTGTGGTTGGCCATCGCGCCGGGGCCGACGCCACCGGCGACCTGACCGCGGTGGCTCGCGGTGGCATGGCCAACCTGGTGGGCGCGGTGTGCTCGGCCGGTACCAATTTCGTGTTGGTGCTGGTGGTGGCCAGATTCCTGTCCACCGACGACGCCGGACGCTTCTTCGCGGCCACCTCGCTGTTCCTGGTCCTCGAGACAGTCGGGCGCCTCGGCGCGGACACCGGGCTGGTGTACTTCATCGCCCGCTGGCGGGCGCTGGGCCGCGACTCCTCGATCGGTGCCGGGTTGCGCGCCGGCATGGTGCCCGTGCTGGCCCTGTGCGTGGCGCTGTCGGTTGCCATGTTGGTCTTCGCGGCGCCGTTGGCCCGCCGGATCGGCGACGAGTCCGCGAAGTCGGCGGGTCTGCTCCGGGTGCTCGCGGTCGCACTGCCCATCGCCGCCCTCTACGACATCAGCCTCGGCGCGACGCGTGGTTTCGCCAAGATGCGGCCCACCGTGCTGGTGGAGAAGATCGGACGTCCGCTGGCGCAACTGCTGCTGGTGGCGGCGGTCCTGGTCTTCGGCTGGGACGCCGGTATCGGGTTGGCCTGGGCGTTGCCGTATGCCGGAGCGGCGCTGGTCGCTGTGCTGATGCTGCGCTCGATCATGGGTGGGCGGGCACGCACCGCGGGAGACCCCTCGCGGCAAGCAGTACCCAGGGTGCTGCGGGAATTCTGGTCCTTCACGCTGCCCCGTGCGGTGGCCGGCGTCGCC
>JBBQFE010000096.1:0-8673 GCA_038321605.1 Mycobacteriales bacterium
CGTCTCGATCGGTGTGGTCGGGCTCTACCTCGCCTTCGCCATCCCGATCTACTACCGCTGGAAGGCCGGCGACGACTTCACCCCCGGGGGCTGGACGCTCGGCCCGCGATACAAGTGGATGTGCATCGTGGCCCTGGTCGAGATCGTGATCACCTCGGTGGTGGCGCTGCTGCCAACCTCCATCGGCGGAGCGCCCTGGTACTCCGGCTTTGAATGGAAGTTCGTCAACTACACGGTGATCGTGGTGCCGGTGGCGCTCATCCTGCTCTGGATCTACTGGCACCTGTCGGTGAAGAACTGGTTCACCGGCCCCAAGACGACCGTCGATTCGGTTGCCGACAACACCGGAAGCCCGGTGACGGCCGACTGATTCCTGCCGGGCTCCGGCCGATGCCGGTGTGCAGCCGGGGGGACACCTCACCGGCCGGAGCCTGTTAGGTCACACAAGACCGGCGGTGGAAACTGCGCCACTGTGGGTCGCGGCGATGTTCAATGGTCCTATGAGCGCTCAATCGCTGGTCGGACGCGTAGGCACGGTGTGCGTCGGCGTCCGCGGCGGGGATCGGCCGGGCGAGGTGCGGGTCGTCGTCGAGGGTCTGCCACATTTCTACATCGCCTTCTGCAGCCAGACCGTGCCCGAGGGCCGGCAGGTTCTCATCATCAACAGTCGAGGCTCGCGTCAACTGGACGTCGAGCCATGGGAACAGGCCGGCACGGGTATCGACGATGTCCGCGATCCGTTCGGAAGGATCTGAGATGTTCGGATATCGAGTCCCCGCCCCCAACCAGGCGTTGCTGATCAGCGGTAAGAAGCAACGCGGCGAGGACGCACTGCAGTTCAAGATCGTCACCGGTCATGGCGTCTTCGTGATGCCCATCTTCTCCCGGGCATCGACGCTCACCCTGGCCATGCAGGAGGCCGAGGTGATCGAGGACTGCTACACCCAGCAGGGCCTGACCCTTGCCGTCCAGGCGGTGATCGCGTTCAAGGTCGGCGACGACCACGAGTCGATCGCATCGGCGGCACGAAGGTTCCAGGGCGATCAGACCCAGATGCCGACGCTGGTCGGCCGGATCTTCAGTGGCCATCTGCGCAGCATCATCGGCAGCATGACGGTCGAGGCGATCATCCGCGAGCAGCAGACGCTCGGCGAGGCGATCCTCGATGCCAGCAAGGGCGAGATGGGCAAGATCGGGCTGGCCGTCGACTCTTTGCAGATCAGCAGCATCGATGACAAGGGTGTCGGTTATATCAAGGCCCTCGCAGCACCGCACCAGGCGGCGGTGAACCAGGCGGCTCAGATCGCGCAGGCGGTCGCGGACCAGGCCAGTGCGATGGCGCACCAGGAAAGCGTCCGCAACCAGGCCGAATACGCCCGCCAGACCGCGGTGGCGCAAGCCCAGTACCAGGCCGAGATCGACCAGGCGCAGCAGAAGGCGGCCCAGGCCGGACCGCTGGCCGCGGCCCAGGCCCAGCAGGCGGTGCTGGTGGAGCGTTCGCTGGTGGCGGCGAAGAATGCCGAGCTGCGGCAGGCGGAACTGGTGGCCGAGGTCGTGAAGCCTGCCCAGGCCGAGGCGGAGCGCATCATCACCCTGGCTCGCGCGCAGGCGGATGCGACGAAACTGTCCGCCGAGGCGGCTGCGGCCGAGGGTCGGATCGCGCTGGACCAGTTGGTGATCCAGCAGCTCCCGGACATGCTCCGGGCTGCCGCGGAGGGGCTGCAGGGCGCCAATCTGACGGTGCTCAACGGTGCCGACGGGCTCAGTGGGGTTGTTGCGTCCCTCGCCGGCCAGGGCTTGGCCCTTTTGGACTCGGTACGCAGCGGACTCGGTGGCGAGCTCACCGCCGGCTTCACGCCCGAGCAGCTGACCAACGGTGCTCGAAGGGACGAGGAGTAGACCGGCGCACGGCGCCCGCGGGAAACGGTCTAGGCCGTCCGGACCCAGCCGCCGCGCCGCGCGGTGACCAGCGTGAAGAGTCCGGCGCAGATCATGAACCCGGCCATCAGGGCTGCCATCGGCACCAGGCTGGTCACGCCCAGCGCACCGGTCAGCGGGGTGACCAGGGCTCCGATCAGGAACGCGCCGCCACCCTGCAGCGCCGCCGCGGTGCCGCGCGCCCGGTCACCGGCCTGTTGCGCGAGCGTGGTGCAGGCCGGGTTGATCAGCCCCATACCCGCGGTGAGGCAGGACAGCAGCGCCCACGCCGGAATCACCGAAGGGACCCGGTGTACTCCGAGCAGGGCGAGTACCAGCAGCAGGCTGCCCCCGGTGACCGCGAGGCACTGACCGATGGCACGCAGCCGATGTGGTCCGACCCGCCTTACCAGCAGCCGAAAGGTGATGCTCGCGCTCACCATCGCGAGTGCGTTGACGGCGAACACCGCTGCGTAGGTGGACTGGCTGATGCCGTAGACCGACTGCAGCACGAATGATCCACCACCGATGTAGACGAAGAAGCCTGCGGTCGAGAGGCAGCCGATGATGACGTGACGCATGAAGGGCTTGTCGCCGAGCAGGTCTGACATCCGGTTCAGCGTGGCGGCAAGACCGCCCGGGTGGCGTTCGCTCACGGGCAGTGTCTCCGGCATCCGGAACAGCACCGCGAGAACCATCAGCACCCCGAAACCGACCAGCGCCCAGAACACGCTGCGCCAACTGCCGAACGTCAGAATGACGCTGCCGATGACCGGCGCGATGACCGGTCCGATCAGATTGATCGACGACAGGGTGCCGAAGCGGGTGGCCGCAGCCTCGCCCCGGTAGTGGTCGCTGACCACGGCACGTCCCACCGCGATTCCGCCGCCGGCCACCAGGCCGAGAGCGAGCCGGGCGAGGATCAGCAGGCCGGCGGTGGGCGCCAGCGCGCAGACCGCGCACAGCACGGTGAAGGCGGCGGTGCATCCGAGCAGGTAGGCGCGTCGGCCCCGGGCATCGCTCAGCGGACCTGCGATGAGCTGCCCCAGCGCCATTCCGATGATGTACGCGGTGACCGTCAGTTGGATCACCGCGGCGGTGCTGTGCAACGAGCGCGGCACGGCGGGCAATGCCGGGATGTAGGTGTCGAGAGCGAGCGGTCCTACTCCGGTCACGATCACGATCGCGGCGAAGGACGGGGCAAGGCCGCGTGCGCCGGGGGATTGTCGCTGCGCGGGCGTCCGGCCCGAAGGCCAGCTGGTGGGAACCGCTGTCGGCGCGCTCACGCGACGTAGCTGGTGGGCCGGTCTGACCGCATCCGGCGGGCTGCGCCGGCTGAGATCGCGCCACCCCGCACCCGGCTCAATCGGCCATCGGTACTGAGCACGTCGAGATCCCGGGCGATGGTGCTCGCAGAGACTCCGAAGTGCCGGGCACAGTCGGCGATCGTGACAAATTCCGAGCGAATGACCTTCTCGCTCAACAGCTGGCGCCTACGGGCGGCCAGGACCTGCATGGTTGACTCCTGAATAGGGAACTGGGACCGGTCACAGTGTGCACCGAGCAGCTCACCGAGGTCAAATCGCCGGCGCCCTGTCGTACCCTGCTGGGATGGTGCGGGCGGCGGGCAGGCGGTTTCGGTGAGTCCCCGCGCCAGAGGTTCCGGGCCGGTCCCGACCATCCGGGACGTTGCCAAAGCGGCCGGGGTGTCGCGGGGAACCGTCTCGCGGGTGCTCAACGGCGGCCACTGGGTCAGTCCGGCCGCGGCCGCCGCGGTCGAGGCCGCCATGCAGCAGACTGGTTACGTCGCCAGCCACAGCGCGCGCAGCCTTGCCAGCGGTCGTTCGGGAGCGGTTGCGCTGGTCGTCACCGAGACCCAGGAGCGGTTGTTCGAGGACCCGACGTTCAGCTGGCTGGTCAAAGAACTGGGGCTGCGGCTGCGCAGCCACGGGCTGACGCTGTTCATCGCACTGGCAGATGACACCGCCAGCCGGGCCGGGTTGGTCCGCCAGCTGCGCGGGGGACTGCTCGACGGCATCGTGCTGGCCTCGACGCACGGCGATGACCCGCTGTTCGCCGAATTGCTGGCAATCGACGCCGCGGCCGTGGTATTCGGTCACCCGTTGGGCCGCGGCATCGAGCTGCCCTACGTCACCACCACGAACCTGACCGGCGCAGCGGGCATCACCCAGCACCTGATGGAGATCGGCAGAAGGCGGATCGCCATCATCACCGGCCCGCTGGACACCTCAGGCGCCCAACAACGTCTGGCCGGTTACCGGCTCGCGCTCGGCGCCAGGGTCGACGAGGCACTGTTCTGTGAGGCTGCCGAATACAGCCGCCAGGCAGGGCGTGCGGCGATGCAGGAGCTGCTGGGCCGACAGCCGGCACTCGACGCCGTCTTCGCCGCCTCGGATCTGCTCGCCGACGGGGCGATGGCGGCGCTGGCCGCGCGCGGGTTGCGCATTCCCGCCGATGTGGCAGTGGCCGGCTTCGACGACTCGATGCTCGCCCGCACGGCCACGCCGCCGCTGAGCACGGTGCACACCCCTCGTTCCGAGGTCGCGGACGCGTTGGTACGGGTGCTGGTCGATCGGATCGAGGGCAGGCGGCCAGCGGCGGTCGAGCTGGCCACCCGGTTGGAACTGCGGGAATCCACCGGCGTGCCGTCCGGCCCGGGTCAGGGCGTACCGCTGTCGGAGTAGACGGTGACCTCGGTGGCCTTGGCGCTCAGCCAGACCCGGCTGCCCTCGGCGAGATTCAGCTCGGCGACCGCAGCCGGCGTGACGTCCACCAGCGCCGGTGGGCTGCCCTCGACCCGGACCCGGACCCGATCGGTCAGCAGCTCCAGGCCGGCGACCTCGCCCGGCCAGACGTTGCGCGGGCTGCCCTGCGCCGGTCGCTCGACGTGCAGGGCGATCGCCGCCGGGCGAATCGCCACCAGCACCTGTTCGCCGACCCGCGGCATCCCGCTGTCCTGATCACCGGCTGCGAAGAGGTGGCCGCCGTCATCCAGCCGGACCCCGCCGTCGGAACCCAGCACCCCCGGGTAGAGATTGAGTCCCACCAGCCTCGCGACGTACTGGGTGGCCGGGCGGCGGGCCACCTCGGCCGGCCTGCCCTGCTGCACGATGTGACCGTCCTCCAGCACGATCAGCCGGTCGGTCATCACCATCGCCTCCAGCGGATCGTGCGTCACCAGCAGCGTCGCACCCGGGAATTCCCTGAGGTGACGGCGCAGCTCGGCGCGTACCTGGAGTTTCGTCTGAGCGTCCAGTGCGGCCAGTGGCTCGTCGAGCAACAGCAACTCAGGTTCGGTCGCCAGCGCCCGGGCCAGGGCCACCCGTTGTGACTGGCCGCCGGAGAGCTGCCCGGGTGCGCGCTCGGAGAACTCGGTCAGCCCGAGTCGGGTCAGCCACTGATCGGCCAGTTCACGGGCATCGCGCCGATGAAGGCCGCGGCTTCGCGGTCCGAAGGCCACGTTCTCCCGGACGCTCAGGTGCGGGAACAGTCGGTAGTTCTGGAACACGAACCCGACCGGGCGTCGCTCGGCCGGCAGGTAAATTCCGTGCTGGCGGTCATCCAGCGGCATCCCGCCGAGCCGTAGGTGACCCGTGGACACCTGCGTGAGGCCCGCGATGGCTCGCAACAGCGTGCTCTTGCCGGCTCCGTTGGGCCCCAGCACCCCCAGGATCTCGCCGGGCGCCACGGCGAATTCGACCTCCAGGCGGAAGTCCGCGACCTCGATGACGGCAGCCACCTGAAGGCCGGTCACGGGCCGCTGCCCGCCCGCAGCCAACGATCGCGCAGGATGACCAGCACGAGCACCGCAACAACCAGCAGTACCAGGCTCAAGGCGATGGCCGCCTCGGGATCTGACTCGAGTGCGTTGTAGACCGCCAGCGGCATGGTCTGGGTGGTGCCGGGGTAGTTTCCGGCAAACGTGATCGTCGCGCCGAACTCGCCGAGTGCCCGCGCCCAGCACAGCACCGCCCCGGCTCCCAGTGACGGCCCGATCAGCGGCAGCGTGATTCGCCGGAAGATGGTGATCCGGCTGGCTCCCAAGGTCGCCGCCGCCTCCTCGAGTCCGAGATCGGACGAGCGCAGCGCACCCTCGACGGTGACGATGAGAAAGGGCATGGCCACAAAGGTTTCTGCCATCACCACCCCGGCGGTGGTGAACGGCAGGGTGATGCCGAACCAGCTGTCGAGGTAGCGTCCCAGCACGCCGTTGCGCCCGAACGCCAGCAGCAGCGCGAGACCGCCGACCACGGGCGGGACGATCAGCGGCAACGTGACCAGCGCCCGCAGCAGACCCAGGCCCGGAAAGCTCGTTCGCGCCAGTACCCAGGCGAGCGGCACCCCCAGCAGCAGCGACGCCACACTCGCCGCGGTCGCACATTCGAGGGACAGTCGGAGCGCGGTCAGCACTGCGCTGTCCGACAGCAGCCGTCCCATCCCGTGCCAGGGAGCGCGGATGAGCATCGAGACCAGCGGCAACAGCAGGAACATCACCGCGAGGGTGGCGGGAGCGGCTATCAGGATCGGGATGCGCGGATGATGCTGGCGGCCCGACATGGCGAGAAGTGTAGGGGGACTCAGGGCTTGCTGAAGCCGGCGGCGCCGAGCACACTCTGACCCGCCGCCGACAGGACGTAGTCCTCGAATGCCTGTGCACCGGCTGCATTGGGTGCCTTGGCGAGGGTGACGATCGGGTAGCTGGTGGAGGCGTTGATATCGGCGGGGATCGTGATGCCCTTGACCTTGCTGCCCGCTGCGAGAACATCGGTGACGTACACGACGCCGGCGTCCACCTCGTTGAGCTGCACCTTGGCCAGCGTCGACTTGACGTCAGCCTCGAGGGTTACCGGCTTGACCGTGATCTTGGCCTTGCCGAAGACAGCCAGAGCCGTGGCACCACACGGCACCTGTGCCTGACACAGAGCCACCTTGACGCCCGACTTCGCCAGGTCGGCGACAGAGGTGACATTCGCCGGATTACTCGGCGGAACCGCGATCTCCATGGTGTTCTTCACGAACGTCACCGGGTTGCTGGCAGCGCCGGTACCGGTCACCTGCGTCATGTTCTTGGCCGAGGCCGAGGCGAAGACATCTGCCGGCGCACCCGCCATGATCTGTTGGGCCAGCGTGGAGCTCGCGCCGAAGTTCAGTTTGACCGTGACGCCGGGATGGGCGGCCTCGAACTGCTTTGCCAGCGCGGTGAAAGTGCCCGTCAGGGATGCGGCGGCGAACACCGTCACGGTGCCCGACAGCGACCCGGCGCCCGAGCCCGAGCTGGTGCCCGCGGCCGGGGTGACGGTGCTGCCGGACGGCGAGCTGGAGCTGCATCCGGCCACCAGCACCAGGACCAGTGCGGTTCCGGACGCCAGCGCGGTCGACCTGGTGAACATACGTCTCCTCGTGGGTGCTGTCACTGCTGCGGAATCTCGACGACGACATTGGTGGCCTTGATGGATGCGATCGCCAGCGAGCCTGGTTCCAGCTGTAGCTCGTCGGCCGCTTCACGACTCATCAGCGACACGATCCGGTGCGGACCCGCCTGGATCTCCACCTGCGCCATCACGGTGTCCCGGACGACCCGGGTCACCAGGCCCGTGAATCGGTTGCGGGCCGATTCGCTGACCACTGCCCGCGCGGTACGTGGTTCGCCGCTGGCCGCAAGCTCCTCGGCGAACCGTGCCAGGTCCGCACCGTCGACACTGCGTCGCTTGCCGGACTCGCTCGTGGTGGAGAGCCGACCGGAGTCCGCCCAGCGACGTACGGTGTCGTCACTCACGCCCAGTAGTTCAGCTGCCTCGCGGATCAGATACGTCGCCACCCGCCGACTATAACCGCAACTGCGGGGATCTTGGCAGATCGGAGACGTAGCTACGAAATCTGTGACCGGCCCGCCCGGACACCGTGCGGTGCCGGCATTCAGCGCGACTACGGTGGAAGGGTCGTAAACAGCCTCGACGAACGAGCACCAGGAGCAGACACCATGACAGCAGTTCCCAACGTCGCCTTGAACAACGGCGTAGACATCCCGCAGCTCGGCTTCGGCGTCTTCCAGATCGATCCGGCCGACACCGTCGAGGCGGTCAGCACCGCGTTCGAGATCGGCTACCGGCACATCGACACGGCGGAGATGTACGGCAACGAGAAGCAGGTGGGCGAGGCTATCGCGCGATCCGGCCTCGACCGTGCCGACCTGTTCATCACGAGCAAGCTGAACAACAACAACCACGGTTACGACGAGGCTCTGGCCGCGTTCGACAAGACCATGGACGACCTCGGCCTGGAGCGGATCGACCTGTTCCTGATCCACTGGCCGTTGCCCACGGTGAGTGATTTCGTCCCCACCTGGAAGGCCTTCGAGAAGATCTATGCCGACGGCCGGGCACGGGCGATCGGCGTCTCGAACTTCCAGGCGAACCACCTGGGCCGGCTGCACGCCGAGACCACGGTGCCGCCTGCGGTCAACCAGATCGAGGTGCACCCCTACCTGACCCAGGAGGCACTGCGCGCCTTCGACGCCGAGCACGGAATCGCCACCGAGGCCTGGTCACCCATCGCCCAGGGCGGTGTGCTGGCCGATCCGACCATCGTCGAGCTGGCCAAGACCTACGATCGGACGCCGGCCCAGATCGTCCTGCGCTGGCACGTCCAGCTCGGCAACATCGTGTTCCCGAAGTCGGTGAACCCCAAGCGGATGAAGGAGAACTTCGAGATCTTCGACTTCGAGCTGACCGGCGC
>JBBQFE010000097.1:0-8657 GCA_038321605.1 Mycobacteriales bacterium
TCCGGTCCGGTGGACGGGAATCCCTTCGCCACCCCGACCAGGGTTCCGCCGGTGCCGGCGGCGTTTCCGTACACGATCGGCGGTGTCGCCGTCGCTCGGATCGGTCCGGTGCCGGGCGCGTCCGCGGTGCGCCAGCGCAGCCCGACACTGCCGCTGCCTGCCGGGCCGGTGCCGTACACGAACGCGCCGGCGGTGACCCAGTGGGTTGCAAAGACGGAACCGCCGCTCTGGTTGACCAGCTCTCGCACGACCCCCGTCGGTGTCACCAGCGAGATGTGGCCCGCACTGTCGTTGTAGGCGATGTTGCCGCGCCCATCGATGCCCGCGCCCCAGCTGTTCTTGTCCGAGACGTACCAGCCGCGGCCACTGCCGGTACCGGTCCACTTCACCGCCCGCGCCGTGCCGTCGGACAAGCTGACCTCGCCGACGATCGTGCCATCGGCGGCAACGCCCTCGGGCTCGAAGCTGGTCCAGGTAGGCAGGTGCCACAAGGTGTACTTGTGACCGCCGGAATAGCGGTACCCGGTAAGGGTGGCCGCTTTCGGACCGAAGTGGGTCACCTTGAACGTGACCGCTCCGGAGTTGTCCACCCCGACAGCGACGACCGAGTCCGGATCCCCCCAGGGGCTAAAGGTGGCCTTGTCGAGCACCGTCACTCGCTTCTGGGCGAGGTCGTAGCGCAGCATCTCGAACGTGCCGTTGCTGTCGCCGGCGATCCCGCCGTAGGTGCCGTGGCTGTTGACCGCCGAGAAGGCGACGTAGGCGTGCCGTGCGACTGTCGGGTTGTTCGGCAGCACCAGTCGGGTGAGCGGTGCGGACCCGGTGCAGGCCGCCGCGGCGACTGCCGGCTGCGGGTACCCGATCGTCAGGCCGACTGTCACGGTTACTGCGGCGAGCAGGCCGACGCTGACGCGCCGCCAAGCGCGCGGGGTGTCCATCGACGACATAGGTGCGATCCTCCTGTGTGCTGTGACGCGTTCGCGCCGCCTGACCTCGCGGAGTTGAGATTAGCGTTAAATTGCCCTTCCTGGTCATGTGGCATCGTTGTCAGTTCAAGGGGCAGAAAGCCGCAGGGCTCGAGATATCGACGCAGTTATTGCCCTGAATTACGTGTCGCTCACATATAGAGGCAATGACGGTGCAATGGATTCGTAGCCGACCCGTGAACTGGATTGCCCTCAAAATATAGGGAGTCGTAACTCGGTCGCAGGCTGGTACGAGTTCTCCGCGACTCCAGGCTCGGCCGGATCCTCGGTACTGCTCGGGCATGTCGATTCCGCGGCGTACGGAGCCGGTGTCTTCTTTCGGCTGGGCGCGCTGAACCCCGGCGACGAGGTGGACGTCCGGCGCCAGGACGGCATCGTCGCAGTCTTTCGGATCGACCGGGTGTCAAAGTTCCCGAAGTCAGAGTTCCCCACCGCGCAGGTCTACGGAACGACGAGCTACGCCGCCCTTCGTCTAGTGACCTGCGGCGGATCCTTCGACTCCTCCACCGGCAACTACCGCGACAACATCATCGCGTTCGCCAGCCTGATCTCCAGCCGTCGGTCGCAGTGAGCTCGCAGCGCCCACCGGCTCGGCCGCCATCGCCGCGGCCGGGTGCCGCCGTCCCGGCAGCGCCAGCGCGCCCAGTGCGCCGAGCAGGCAGACCCCGGTAGCGACGGCGCTGGCGGTGTGGAAACCGGACATGAACGACTCCTGCAGGCCATTAAGCAAGGCCGGCCGGGTTGTGGGCTGGGCGCTGCCGATGATGCCCAGCGCGGTGGCGACCGAATCCTGGGCGCCTCGAAGGCCCTGGGCACCCAGGCCTGAGAACGGTCCGGTCTGGAGCTTGTCGGAGTAGTAGGAGATGAAGATGCTGCCGAGCACTGCGACGCCGAGCGTGCCACCGGCCTCTCGGGTGGCATCGTTGACGGCCGAGCCGACCCCGGCCTTGGCGGGGGGCAGCACGCTGAGGATCGATTCGGTGGCGGGTGCCGTGGTCAGGCCCAGCCCCAGTCCCATCAACACCATCTGCCCGACGATGTTCGAGTACGACATGAACGTTGCCGACATCGAGATCCATGCGAAGGACGTGGCCAGCAGGGTCAACCCGGTCACCACCACGACTCGAGTACCCACCCGACCGGCCACGATGACGCCGCCCACCGAGCCGACCGCGATGGTGGTGGCAACCGGCAGGATGCGTACGCCGGTCGACAGTGCCCCGTAACCGCGGATGAACTGGAAGTACTGCGTGACCAGAAAGATGAACCCGAACAGCGCGAAGAACGCCACGGTCACCGCCCCGCTCGCCGCGGAGAACGCCGGGGTGCGGAACAGGCTGACGTCGATCATCGGGTGGGCCCGGCGACGTTCGATCAGCACGAATACCACCACGAGCGCGCCGGTGAGGACGAACCCGGCGAGCGTGAGCCCATCGGCCCAACCCCGCCGCGGAGCTTCGATGATGGTGTAGACAAGCGTGCTGATGGCCGCGGTCGAGGTGAGCAGGCCCGGCAGATCCAGCCGTGCCTGCTGAGGATTACTTGATTCGGGCACCAGCACCGCGGTGGCGATCATGGCCACCACGGCGACGGGAACCAGGGCGACGAAGACCGAGTGCCAGCTGTAGTGCGCGAGCAGGGCCCCGCCGCTCACCGGTCCGACGGCGACACCGAGGCCGGTGACCGCACCCCAGATGCCGATGGCTTTCGCCCGTTCGGATCGGTCACTGAAGGTGTTGCTGATGATCGACAGCGTGGTCGGAAAGATCAGCGCGGCGAAGGCGCCCATCAGAAAGCGGATCGCGATGAGTGCGCCCACCGAACCGACCATCGCCCCGATGCCGCTGGCGAGGCCGAAGCCGCCCAGGCCGATGATGAGCGCCGGTCGCCGGCCGAACCGGTCACCGATGGAGCCCGCACTCAGAACCAGGGCGGCGAAGGCAAGGTTGTACCCGTCCACCACCCATTGCAGGTCACGGGTGCCGGCCGAGAGTTGCCGGCCGAGATCGGGCAGCGCCACATTGACGATGGTGGTGTCGAGGTTGATGGCGAACGCGGCGAGACACACCGTGGCAAGGACTGCGTATCGGCGACGCGCGCTGAGCTGGTTCATGAGGTGCTCCGAAACCGCGAGGGGGACGAGAGGACGAGGAGACGAGGGGGACGAGGGGGACGAGGGGGACGAGAGGACGGCATGTTGACACTGACAACATGACAAGGCTGACACGCGTAGTGGACACTGTCAACATGGCAACGGCAAGAACTTCCGCAGCGGCGCGTCCGTACCACCACGGCAGCCTGCGCGAGGCCCTCGTCGAGGCCGGCTTATCCCTTGCTCGCACGGGTGGTCCGGAGGCCGTGCTGTTGCGCGCGGTGTCCCGTGAGGCGGGGGTGTCCCACAACGCGGCTTACCGGCACTTCGCCGATCACGACGAACTGCTCGGGGCTGTCGGCGAGCGGTGCATGCGCAGACTGGCGCTGCTGATGGGCACTCGGACCGACGAGGTCCGGGTGCGGCAACCGGTCAAGCGGGCCAGGGCCGAGCTGGACGCGATAGGGCGGGCCTACATCGAATTCGCGCAGACCGAGCCCGGCTGGTTTCGCACCGCCTTCGCCGCGGTGAAGTCCGACCAGCCCGGCGATCACGCGCAGCTGTCCGCTGCCGAAACACCACCGAGCGCGCGTGAGCTCAACCCGTACCAGTTGCTCTCGGCCAGGCTGGACCGGCTGGTGGAGGTCGGTGAGGTGCCGGCGGAGCGACGTCCGGGTGCGGAGTATTCGGCCTGGTCGGTCGTCCACGGCCTGTCGTGCCTGCTCGTCGACGGGCCCCTTCGTTACCTGCCGCCGGCAGAGATCGAGGTCGCGATCAACACCGCGCTGGCACTGGTGCAGCGCGGCCTGTGATGTTTCACCCGACGGGACGGGACCTTAGCCCGTGTCCGGCGCGGAGCCCACGCCGCAGACTTGACCTGACCGGACGCAGCTGGCCCACCCGGGACCCGCGCCGGTAGTCGAGGCGGGAAATCGGATGACCTGGCATGTGGGAGCGACGTGGCTATGAGTAGTTCGCTGATGCGGGACCCGAGACGATTGCGCCCCGGCAAGTGGCTCGTGCTGGCCGCCTCGGTGCTCGCCCTTGCCATCGTGGTGAGTGTGGGCGCAGCGGCCGCCACCAGATTCCACCGCCGCGCGTCGGCCAGCAGCTGTTCATCGCCCACTCTTGCCGGCTCGGTCGTGAACGTGACCCTGACCGACAACCGTTCGATGATGGGCGGTGGGTCGATGATGAACGGCGGTGGCTCGATGCTCGGTCAGAACGACTGGCCGCGGTTCAGGCACGGCATGATGACGGTGACGGCTGCGCCGCCGGCCACCACCGGCAGGACGGTGTCACTGCTGGTGAGCAACACCGGCTATCTCACCCATGAGCTGGTGATGCTCCCGTTGGCCGCCGGTCAGCTCGCCGGCCAACGAGCGGTCGGTGCGGACGGCAAGGTGTCCGAGACGGGCAGCGTCGGCGAGGCGTCTGCCACCTGCGCCGCCGGCGCCGGCGACGGCATCACTGCCGGCTCTGCGGGCTGGATCACGCTGCACTTGCCCGCCGGGCGGTACGAGCTGGTCTGCAACTTGGCCGGCCACTACACCGGTGGGATGTATACCGAGCTCGACCTGAGCTGATCCGGGTACTGCAGGTGGGCTTGGACGGCCGTGTCAGTGGCTGCGGCGGGCTGGCCGACGGAACACCGCGTTCAGCGCGGCCAGCCAGATGCCGGCGATCAACCAGCCGCCCAGCACATCCGTCGGAAAGTGCGCTCCGAGGATCAGTCGGCTGAAGCCCACCAACACCACCACCACAACGGCGACCGCCACCGTCAGGGTGCGCCAGGCGCCGGTCAGCAGCGGTAATATCACCATCAGGGCGACCCCGACCGCGGTGAACGACGTCAGGGCGTGGCCACTCGGAAAGGACCCGCCGCCGACGTGGGTCACCGGGACCGCAACCACCGGGCGAGCTCGGTTCACGGCGAGTTTGGTGACACCGGACAGCACCGCCGCGCCGATCATCGCCACGGCGACGAGCGTCGCCGGCAGCCACCTGCGAAGGACGAGCAGTACGACGACCGCGACCGCCGCCAGCACCCGCCAGGTGGTGGGACCGCCGCCGTTGGTGATCGCCTTCCAGAACGTGAGCTGCCAATGGTGTGACGTCAGGTACCGGTTCAGGTTCGCGGCGGTGGACAGGTCGAAACGATGCACCGGTCCGGAACTGCCGCGCGCGAAGAGCACCAGCGCCGCCAGCAGCAGCGCGGCGACCAGCACTGCGATCACGGCGCCGATTGCGCGCATTCCGAATCGTTCGGCCTGGGCCAGCTGCCGGCGATCCTGCGGCGACGGTGTCACGTCTGCACCTCCTGGGTGGGTCGTAGGTCTGGCTCTGCGATGCCCTTCAGGCAAAGCGAATGATGCAGACTACGCCCACCACCAGGCTGTAGACCGCGAACGGGGTGAGGGTCCGTGTCTCGAACCACCGCGTCAGAAACTTGATCGCGACGTAGCTGGCAGCGCCGGCAAGGGCGGCACCGAGCAGTACTTGGCCGTGGATGTGCGCGCCGGCGGGACCGGCCAGGCTCGGAAGTTTCAGGACACCGGCGGCCAGGATGACCGGCGTGGCAAGGAGGAACGAGAACCGGGCGGCGTCGCGGTGCGACAGTCCACGCGCCAGGCCACCGACCATGGAGATTCCGGAGCGGGAAATACCTGCCAGCAGTGCGAAGGTCTGGAAGAACCCGATGATGCCTGCCTCGCGATAGCTGAGCGTGGTCAGCCGCCGCACCGCCCGACGCGCGGCCATGTCCGGTTCACTGTGTCGCCCCGCGACTATCTCCACGCCGGGCGACGGTGCCCGTTCATCGTCGGCAACCGCTTCGTCGTCGGCGACCGGTGCCCTGCGGCGAAGCCACTCGCCGGTCAGCAGCACCAGGCCGTTCACGGTCAGGAAGATCGCGGCTGCCAGTGGCTTGGCGAAGAGCGTGCGAAACGTGTGCTCGAGCGCCAGTCCGGTGATTCCGACCGGGATGGTGGCGACGATCAGCAACCAGGCGAGTCGCTCGTCAGCGTCGCGGGTCACCAGTCGGCGGGCGGCGAGGGAGGGCTTGATGGTGCGCAAAAATCCCGTGATCACCCTTACCCAGTCGTGTCTGAAGAAGATGATCAGCGCGATCGCCGTCGCCACGTGCAACGCCACGATGAAAGCGAGGTACGGGCTGGAGCCACTGTCGCCGGACGCCGACTCGGTCACCAGTGCCTTCCAGGAACCGCCGATCAGGGCGGGTACGAGGACGGAATGGCCGAGGCTCGAGATCGGGAAGAGCTCGCTGATGCCCTGGATCAAGCCGATGACGGCGGCCTGCAGGTAGCTGAGCACGGTGGCTCCTTCTCTTGGGACAGCTGGGTGGGAACCGCTGGTGCGGCAGCGGTGGAGGCCGCAGGCCCCGACCATGTGCTACTACGTTCACGTAGGACCATACGCCTACTAGGCTGTAGTAGGCGCCGGTGCCGGGCCCCGGCGGACCGGGGAGCCGTCGACCTGACTTCGATCCGACCGTTCCAGGAAGAGTGGTGAGCAGCAGACCGTGACCATCCGACGGGCGAAGGGCGGCCTGGAGTCTGAGGTGCTGGCTGCACTGTGGGCCGCGGACGGGCCGTTGACTCCTGGCGACGTGGTGCAGGCAGTCGATGACGACCTCGCGTACACCACCGTTCAGACCATCCTGGTGCGACTGCACGCCAAGGGCGCCGTCATCCGCGAGCAGGTCGGACGTGCCTTCGCCTACACGCCGGTGCTCGATGATGCCGGTCTGACCGCGGACCGGATGCAGGCGCTGCTCGACCGCGGCGCGGATCATGTGGCTGTGCTGCAACAGTTCGTGCGCACGCTGTCGCGCGAGGACGAGACCGCGCTGGCCGAGTTGCTCGCACGCCAGCAAGGGCAGGGACGCAGCTGATGTCGCTGTATCTGCCGCTGCTGCTGTCCGCCGTGTTCGGCGTGACTGCGCCACTTCTGGCACACCGGCTGCCGCCGCAGATCGCTACCTGGATGTTGTCGATCGGCGGCCTCTTCGCCGCCGCGGGTTCCAGCGTGACGCTCGGGCTGCTGGCCTTCGATGCGCTCGCACAGGATCCGCGGCTGGCCGCCAGGTTCGGTTGGTCCGAGGGCGTGCTGCGTGCCCACCATCCGGTGGATGTCGAGGCCGGCGCGGTTGCCGCGGCCGCAGTGGCGCTGTTCGCGGTGCGGTTCCTGATAGTGGGTGCGCGCCGGGCCGGTTCCGTTCGGCAGGCCCATCGGCTGGCCGCAGCTCTGTCGGCGGGCGGCGGGGAGCTCTCGGTGATCCCGTCTGCCGATCGCCGCGCCTTCGCGGTGCCCGGTCGTCCCGGTCGGATCGCGGTGACCACCGGAATGCTGCGCAGCCTGGACGGGTCGCAGCGGCGGGCACTGTTGGCACACGAGCGCTCACACCTGCTGCACCATCACCACCTGCACCACACCGCGGTGCACCTGGCCGCCTCGGTGAACCCGCTGCTGCGTGCGCTGCCCTCGGCGAGTGCACTGGCCACCGAGCGGTGGGCTGATGAGGACGCGGCGAGTGTCGCCCGTCGTGACACGGTGGCCGAGGCGCTCACCCGCGCCGCGACCGGCGGCCACCCAGCGGTGGGTGGCGTGGTCCTCGCGGCCGCAGCCGCTGACGTGGCGGACCGGGTCGACGCGCTGCGAGCTCCGCCACCCCGCTTGGCGCTCTGGCGGATCGGGGTGTCTGCGATGTTGCTGCTGGCCATCGCGGCCGCGGTCGCTGTTGCGATGCACGACACCGAGCGGCTCTTCGAGCTGGCCCAGGACGCCTACCGCGCAGGCCACCGTTGAGCGTGCTCGGCGATGCAGGTGCTGCGGTCCCCGGTAGGGGTGCGGCGCCACCATCGGAACTTCCTGCCGATCTCCGTACGCCCTGCGTACTGGTCGATGCCACGATCCTGCGGGCCAACCTCGAGGCGATGGCTACCCAGGCCCAGCGGCGGGGTCTGGCGCTGCGTCCGCACGCCAAGACCCACAAGTGTCTGCAGATCGCACATTCCCAGCTGGCGCTCGGCGCTGCGGGCCTCACCGTGGCGACGGTCGGCGAGGCTGAAACCTTTGCCGATGCGGGCGTCGCGGACCTGTTCATCGCCTATCCCATCTGGGCGGATGCAGATCGTGGTCGCCGGTTGCGAGCCCTGGCCGACCGCGTCGTGCTGCGCGTGGGGGTCGAGTCGCGTGAAGGTGCGGCGCTGCTCGGTCGGGCCTTGGGCGGGACGACGGCTGAGGCGATCATCGAGATCGACAGTGGCCATCACCGCACCGGGGTGGCGCCTCCTGCCGCGGCCGCGATCGCGCAGGCCGTGGCCGCCGCCGGTATGCGGGTGGGAGGAATCTTCACCTTTCCCGGTCACGGTTACGGGCCGCAGCATCGGGTGAGCGCAGCAGTCGACGAGGCTCGCGCCCTGAGTGAGGCGGCGCAGCTGGTCGAAAGTGCCGGCTTCGAATGTGCCATGCGGAGTGGGGGTTCCACGCCGACGGCAGCGCTGACAGCCGCTGATGTACTCACCGAACTGCGTCCCGGGGTGTACGTGTTCAACGAT
>JBBQFE010000098.1:0-8654 GCA_038321605.1 Mycobacteriales bacterium
CGCGGAGCTTGGTGATGTCCCACGACCACACCATGTTCGCCTTGGTGGCTACCAGCTCAGGTTTGACCTTCGCCGGGTGGGTGGCCTGCGACCGGCGCTCGTTGACCTCGCCAGTGGCACGCAAGATCCGATACATGCTGGAGATCGAGCAGTAGTAGCGGCCCTCGTCGAGCTCCCGTGCCCAGACCTGCGCGACGGCCAGGTCGCAATGCTGCGGGGCGCGCAGCACCGCCAGGACCTGCTCCCGCTCAGCTGGGGTCAGGGCGTTCGGTGGCGAGGTCCGCGGCTGCCGTGGGATGTCCTTGGGCGGCTGCAGGGACCGGTAGTGCGTGGCTCGTGGCCGGCCCAGCAGAGCGCAGGCCCGCTTGAGGCTCAGGTTCGGCTCGAGCTCGACCAGGGCCACGTCGATCACCTGCTCGACGGCCGGTCGGTGTCCGAGCTCTCGGAGAGCAACTCCAAGAGCTCGTGTGCTTTTCCCATGATCATCAGAGCAGCCTCGGTCTTGGCCAGTTCACGTTCCAGGCGTTCGTTACGGCGCCTCAGCTTTTCCAACTCGACCTGATCGGGGGTGCGCTTACTGGACCGCGGCGTTCCGGCAAGTCCCGCCAGCGCACCGGTGCTGCTCGCCTTGCGCCACTCACTGATGTGCGAGGAGTACAGCCCCTCCCTGCGCAGCAGCGCGCCCTTCTCGCCGGCCGTGGTGCAGCCATCATGCTCCACCACGATCGCAGCCTTGTAGTCGCCGGTAAAGCGTCGTCGAGTCGGCCGAGGAGCCGGATCTTGCGAGGTCACACGCCCATCATGCGGGCGAGCAAGAACAGGTGTCGTCATGGTCATCAGATCGGGTAATCCACTCTCGCCCTGCAGGGATGAAGATCTACTGAAGGTGTCTCACGAGAGCTTGACAGACAGGGAGTCGATGTGCTCATCTGTCCAGGTGTGGGACGGGCGACCGGCGGTGGACACCTCCCCATCATGCCCGTCGCGCCAGCGCCGGGCAGGGACTGGACAGCGACCCCCGACACTCACAGGAGCATGATGGCGACCAGGGGGTGGCGATGAGACGAAGGGCGCTGGCGTCAGCCACGCTGGGGACTGCCTTGCTGCTGGTTCCTGCGGTGTCCACGCCGACCGCCAGCCCAAGCAGCTCGGGGTCCGTCCAGCAACTCCTCGACGGCGTCGGGCACGACCTGCCCTTCGACCCGCAACTCGCGGCGGTGTCCTGCCCGGTCGAGCGAGGCCCAGTCAAAGAGGGCGCAGATGCCGACCGCAACCGTGTGTCCTCCACGGTGGTGAGCGCGACCGTGGCCGCGCTGAGGACCAGGCCCAAGCCCTCCACGTACCCGAGGAACAATCGGGTGACGGCCACGGAGTTCCACATCTGGGCCGTCACCGCCTACCTCACGCAGTACAAGCAGGAGAGCGACGGCGACATCCACCTCGTCATCAGGGACAGCGCCGGGCGCAGCATGATCGCGGAGATCCCCTACGGCTCGTGTGTCCCGAGCACCAGCCGCTGGCGCGCAGCGATCCTGTCGGCTCGTGCCGCCTTCGGGCACACCTACGCCGTCTCGACCTCCTGGCATTACGTCCACCGCCTCGTGGACCTACGCGGCGTCGGCTACATGGACCCCCTCCACGGCCAGACCGGCGTCGCCCCCAACGGGGTGGAGTTGCACCCGGTGATCTACCTCCGCTTCCGCTGACCGACAATCTCGGCTGGGCCTGTGGTCCTCATGATCCACAACATCGGGCAAGTGGCATTTTGCTGACCGTCAAGCGGCGGACCAGGTGTGGCAAGGACCGCCTGCATGTCTCCAACGTGGACGGCCAGCGGGTGGGCTGGCTCGACCTGCTTACCGGAGAGTCCACAGTGCTGACCCCGGAAAGTTGGACCTCGAAGGCGGGCGAACGTCACGGCAACGACTGGTACCCGAGAGCCGCGCACGAAACCCGGGACGGTTCAGATCGACCTTCGGGGACTCTCGACTTCTCCAGCGAGACTAGGGAAACTCCTCATCCGCCAGACCGGCGTCGGCACCACCTTGCCCGGTCGCCGCGAAGACCACAACCAGCCGGCGGCTGCTCGACCGGTGATCCGCGCCAGCCCCGTTGGTCTGCGCGGACTAACCTCCCGCGGTCAGGTTGAAGCTGGAGTGCGAGGGGCGGGTGCGTGGCGGGAGCGCGGCTGCGCGGTAGGCGGGTAGCGCGGCTTCGCACTCTGGCTGGCTGGACCCAGCTGCAGCTCGCGGCGGAGCTCGGCGCGTCGGGTCGTCGGCGGGTCGGGCAGTGGGAACGCGGACTTGAGCAGCCCCAGCCCAGATACTTCCCTCTGCTCGCGGCCGCCTTACAGGTGGAACCGCTGGAGCTACTGACGGTCGACCGCCACGACCCGCCGCTGCTGGCGTTGCGATTTGTCGCGGGCCTGACCCTGATCGAGGTTGCCATGGCCAGCGGTATCCCATATTCCAGCTACCACCGCCTCGAATGCGGTCTGATCGTCGCCGACCCCCCCGCTGCGACTACCAAGGCCCTCGCCCGAACGTTGGGCGTGACCACCGGACAGGTGCTGCGCGCGGCGGCCCGGAGCCGCGCCGAACACCGACCACGACACTGACCGGGTGTTTCTGAACTCGGGGAGTTGCACCGCTGTTTCAGGCGATAGGTGGATGGACTGGCCAGAGGTCCACCCGCAGAGCGCATCCGGCGCTCGCGGGTAGTCCGCCTGCCAGTCTGAAAAGATCGAAGGGATGAATCTCCCTAGACAGGACGCGTCCGAGCGGCAATGTTTGGGGCTCGGCCCGGGTGCCCGCCTAGCCGAGGGAAACGTGGCGAAGGCCTCGGTGTGCAGATGAGCGATCGACGGATAGTCGTAGCGGCGGTTCTCACTGCGTGCGCCGCGCTCGCTGCGTGCAGCCACGACAGTGGCGTCCACGTCCAGACCTTCCCGACCGCCACACCCACCATGGTGGTCTCTTCATCTGCGACGCCCTTCCCTGAAGCAAGCCAGATCCTGGCCCAGTACCGGGCCTTCTTCGCCGTCCTCACCCCCGCGTCCAAAGCAACGTCGGCGGCGGTTCGCCTGGCGATGCTGAAACGCGTCGCCACCCAACCGTTGCTTACTCGGACCCTGGGTGGTTTTGCGGCTGCCTCCGCGGCCGGCGAGGTGTATTACGGCCAGGACATAGTTCGCCCGGAGATCACCCGGGTCAACGGCATGACCGTGACGTTGAGCGACTGTCAGGACACCTCGGGGCACGGACGCCTCAAGATCTCTACGAGTAAGAAGGTCACCGCAGGTTTGAAGAACGACTTGGCCATCGCGACCATGAAGCGTGGACCTGACGCTGTTTGGCGGGTATCGACGGTGGAGTACAAGCCGGTGGGGTCATGCAGTGCCGTCGCGTAGCGCTCGTGACGGCGGTCACGGGCGTTGTGCTTGTCGCCTTCGTCTCTGCTCCAGCACTGGCCGACGGCGGCGGGGGTCCGATCATCGTGCACGGGGGCGACGGTGGCATCGACACAACCATCACGCTGCCGGGATCGTCAGCGGGAACGAGTAGTACATCGGCATCAGGCGGTGGGAGCCCCGCGGGCGTCACCTGCACCTACGTCTTGGACACCTCGAACCTCGTCCATCACAAGCAGGACTACCCGGGCCTGGCGACGGCCGATTTCACGAAGGGCACGTACTACTACCGGTACTGCTCGGACGGCACGGCGAGTTTTGTGTGGGTGCCGAACCCGGGGATTGGCGTTCCGCCGAGGGTCCCGACGGTGACGCCCGCGGAGTTGGCTCAGGAGGCCAGCGACCGGCTTCCGCTGTCGCGGCCGACGATTCGCCGTTCCCCGAATCAGGACCTGCGCTATCAGGGCGACCCCTACACGTGGGTGAACCTGTGGACGTGGTTCTGGACCGACCCCGCCAGCTACAAGCGGTTGACGCAGACCGTGCAGGTCGGGGGCGTCTTCGCGACCGTCACCGCGAGGCCGGTCGGGTTGCTGTTCGACGCGGGCGACGGCAGCACCCCGGTCCGGTGCGACGGCCCTGGCCGGGCGTGGACGGAAAGGGACGGCAACGCAGCCCCGGCCTCGGGTTGCGGGTTTGCGTACAGCCACGTGACGGATGGGACGGTGCTGACGCGTGTTGCGATCCTTTGGCAGGTCAGTTGGTCGGGTAGCGGCGGAGCCGGCGGGGTACTGCCGCAGCTTCAGACCCAAACGACCGCCCCGCTGCGGGTGCTGCAAGCCCAGGTCGTGAACCGATGACCATCCCGACGAGCGCACCGATGACAACACCCGTGACCACGCCGACCTTGAATGGGTCTGGTCGGGTGGGGTCGGGTCCGGCGGGGACTGCGCTGCCGACCCGACAGCGACGGACCGGGATGGTGGCGCTGCTGGTGGCGTTGATGGTCGGGCTCGGCGCGGTCGGCGCGTCCTTGTACGCCTCAGCCGGCTCCAAGGTCGCGGTGGTGCTGGTGATCCGGACCGTCCCAGCCGGGCAGATCATTCAGCGTTCAGACCTGACGACGGTGCCGGTCAGCGGCCCCGTGGTGGCGTTCGGCGCCAACCGCCTGTCGGGTCTGGTCGGGCAGCGAGCTGCCGTCACCTTGCAACCCAACATGTTCTTGCAACGCTCAATGGTCACCAGCGGCGACACCTTGACTGCCGGGCAGGCCGAGGTCGGGGTCGCGGTCCGGTCCGGGCAGATCCCTGCCGACGGCCTCACCCCCGGCGACGTGGTGCAGGTCGTACAGCTCCCCACGAAAGAAGGGACCGGCACGGCGCAGATCCTGGTCGCCCGGGCCGTCGTGTTCAGCGGCCGGCCGGACCCGGCGGTCAGCGGCGGCACGTTGTTGACGGTGATCGTGCCGGCGTCGGCGAGCACCGCGGTAGCGGCGGCCAGCAGCGCCGGGCAGGTCGCGCTGGTCAGGCTTGGCAGCCCATGATCGTGTCGGTCTGCGCAGACAAGGGCGCCCCCGGCGTCACCACCCTCGCGACGGTGCTCGCGATGGTGTGGCCGACCGAGCGGGTGCTGCTGGAGGCTGACTGCTCCGGCGGGGACCTGCCGTTCCGGCTCCGGCACGGCGATGGTCACGGTGGTGGTGACCGGCTGCTGGACCCGAAACCCTCGGTCCTCGCGCTGGCCGCGGACGCCCGCGGTCCGCTTCCCACCGGCGGTCTGCTCAGCTACGCCCAACCCAGCACCCTGGGGGTGCCGGTGATCCCCGGGCCGCTGAGCCCGGAGGCGTACGCCCCGATGACCCGGTTGTGGCCGCAGGTTGCGCAGGCCACCGCGGACTGGACCGGCACCGTGATCGTGGACCTGGGCCGGCTGCACCCCGGCGACCCAGCGCTACCGGTCGCGAAGGCGTCGGTCGCGGTGCTGATACTGACCCGACCGGACCTGGCTGGGCTCTATCGTCTCCGGGGTCGGGTCACCGAACTCGCCAGCACCCTGGGCGACCCCAGCCGAGACCGCCACCCGGTCGCGGTGGTGGTCCGAGCCCGGCCAGGACGAGAAGCCAAAGCCGCCATCGGGCAGGTCCGGCAGCTGCTCGAGGCCGCCGGGTCACCCATCGACATCCTCGGGGTGTTCGCTGACGACACCGACGGCGCCGCCGAGCTGCGCGCTGGCGTGGTGTCGCGCCGGCTGCTCGGCAGCGAACTGGTCCGCTCCGGCCAGGCGCTGGCCGAGGCGGCGTTGTCCTGGTGGCCGCAGCTGCACGCGCCACCCACGACCTCAGCGATAGCCCCGACCGGGCAGGTTGTCGTCGCGGTGGCCGGCAGCACTGATGTCGCGGTAGCCAGCGGGTCGGGGCAGGTGATGTTGTGACTGAGGCGTTCCTGGACTACGCGCTGGTCCGAGTCCTGCAAGAACAGGTCGCGGACCTGATGACGACCGAGAAGCAACGCCGTGCCGCAGCCCGGCAACCCGATCTGCCCGGTACTGATGAGCAGCAGTTGGCGTTGAGCGTTATCGGCCGGGTCGTGGCCCGGCACATGCAAGAGCTACTCGCGACCGGCAATGCCCTACCGGACCCGAGCCATGACCAGCGCCTGGGCGAGGCGGTGTTCGCCGCCATTTACCAGGCAGGTGAGCTCCAGGGACTCCTGACCGATGATCTGGTGGAAAACATCAACATCAACGGCGCCGATGAGGTGTGGGTCACCTACGCCGATGAGCGCGGGAAGGTCCGCGGCCGGCCCGTCGCCGCCTCCGATGCGGATCTGATCGACATTGTGCAGAACCTGGCCGCCTACGCCGGCCTGAACGCTCGACCGTTCTCGGTCGCCAGCCCCGAACTGGACCTGCGCCTGGGCGACGGATCGCGGTTGTCGGCAATCATGACCGCCGGGGAGCGGCCGGCCGTGTCGATCCGTCGCAACCGCTACCCACAGATGTTCTTGCCGATGCTGGTGGAGTTCGGGACCGTCGACGAACGCCTCGCGGCGTTCCTGCAGGCCGCGGTGCTGGCACGGCACAACGTCATGATCGCTGGCGCGACTGATGCTGGGAAGACCACCTTGCTGCGCAGCTTGATCAACTGCATCCCGGCAGGGGAGCGGCTGATCACGATCGAGCGGGCCCTCGAGCTTGGTATCCGTCGCCATCCGGAGCTGCACCCCGATGTGCTGGAGTGGGAGGAAGTGCTGCCCGACAGTGATGGCAACGGCGGCATCACCCTCGATCAGCTCGTCCGGCGCAGCCGACGGCAAGACCCTTCCCGCGTCATTCTTGGCGAGATCATGGGACCTGAAGTGGTGACGGCCCTGACCGCGATGTCCCAGGGAAACAATGGTTCGCTGAGCACCGTGCATGCCCGGAGCGGCAGCGACGTCTTCCACAAGCTCACCACCTACGCCGCGCAGTTCGCTGGCCTGGATGTGGCGGTCACGCACTCCCTGATCGCCTCCAGCATCGACTTCATCGTGTTCCTGGCCAAGAACCCCCGGCTGGCGGGGCAGCGGTGCGCAACCGAGGTGCTGGAGGTCAACGCGATGGCCGGGGACCGGGCCGCCCGCTCCACCATCTTCACCGCCTCTGAACTCGATGGTCGGGCTGTCCGTGATGAGGACGTGCCCATCGCGCGGGCCGCGGAGCTCGCCGAGCACGGCTATACCGACACCGGCTGGGGCTGGTCTGTCGGCTCGCTACGGGCAGCCCGATGACCGCCGCCATCAACACCCACGTGAGCCTCAGGTTGACCGGAGGGTGGGTGAGTGCGGGTGTTCCCTGAACCCGGTGTGCTGCTTGCCGCGCTGGTCTCCGGCTCCTTCGGTGGCGTCCTGGTGCTGCTGATGCTCGCGGTCCGCGGCACCGACCCGACGGCCCTGCCACAGAAGGCCCAGCCACCAGGGCTGCTGCGGCGGTGCGGGCGGCTGTTGCGTTCCCCGGGCCTGTCCAGTCGCCTCGCCGGCGGCGTCGCGGTGGGTGTCGTGACGTTGCTGCTGACCCGCTGGCCGGTCGCCGCCCTCGGGCTTGCTGCGTTGGTGGTGGCGTGGCCGCGGCTGTTCGGGGGTGCCCGCGCGGAGCAGCAGCAAATCAACCGCCTCGAAGCCCTGGTGGTGTGGACCGAATCCTTGCGTGACACCGTCGGTGGGCATGCCAGCCTCGAGCAGGCCGTTCCCGTCACCGCCGTGGCCGCGCCGCCCCTGATCCGGCCGGCGCTGCTGCGCCTGGTGGGGCAGCTCCGGGCCCGGCTGCCGCTGGACAAGGCGCTGCTGAGGTTGGCAGCCGAACTCGATGACGCCTCGGCGGATCTGGTACTGGCCGCGCTGATCTTGAACGTGCAACGCCGCGGCGACGGCCTCGGGCAGGTCCTGAGCGGCCTGGCCGTCGCGGCCCGGGAGGAACTCGACATGCGGCAGCGGATCTGTGCCGACCGTGCCGGGCTGCGCCGGGGTGTGCAGATCGTGGTGGGTATGACGATCGGGTTCGGCGCGTTCCTGATCCTGATCGGCGGCGCCTACGTCCGCCCCTACGACACCCCCGCCGGGCAAGTAGCTCTCACCGTCGTGCTGGGGATGTTCGCCGCAGGGTTCGCTTGGATGCGGCAACTGTCCGGGTCCGCCGTACCGTTGCCCTTCCTGGCCAGGCCCGGCCAGCACCCCGATTCCCGCGACCTTGCGGTGGTCGCGAACCTCACCGGCCTGAGCACGTCGGCGGCTGCGGTGTTGAGCGCCGAACCCCGACACGACCCCGTCCGAACCCCGGACGGCCGCTGATGATCGCGATGGCGCTGGTCGGTGCCGCCCTCGGGGCCGTGCTGTTCGCGGTGCTGCTGCGCCTCGCGCCGCCACGGTTGTCACCTTTGGTGCAGCTCGGCCGCCTCGATGCGCAGTATCAGGCTGCCGGGTCCCGCCGAGACATGGGCGTCAGCGGCGGCCGGGACGCTGGCGCGAGTGCCAGCGCCTCGGCTGCCCAGAGCAGGCTGGGTCGACTGGTCGCGGCCGAGTTCGCTCGGCGCGGCTTCACCCACACCAGCCTGCGTCAAGACCTCGCCCTGACCGGCCGGGACCTCCAGGACGTGATGGGCCGCAAGGTCATCTCGGCGGTCGCCGGGCTGCTGCTGGCGCTGCTGGCGATGGTCGGCCTCCAGGTCACCTCAGGACTCCCGCTACCACCCGGCACCCCGATCGCGGCCGCC
>JBBQFE010000099.1:0-8651 GCA_038321605.1 Mycobacteriales bacterium
ACCGAATGAGCGCTGAGTAGTCAGCGTAGGCAGTGAAAAGCCGCTACTGACAACTGACTACTGACTACTGGTTGCCGGTTGGACCCGCGGCACGATCAGGGCATCACCGTCACCGGCACGCCGAAAGCTTCACAGCTCCCCTGTCGACACTCAACCCTGACCGGTCCGCTCGCAGTGGCGAACGCCGGCCCGATCGGAGCATCGTCCGACAGCCTGAGGTTCACCTCGAAGGAACCGTTCGGGCGAACCGCGGCGGACCCGTGAGCCAAGATAGTCAGAGCCCGATTCTCGATGGTCACGGTCTCGCTGCCGAGTGTCTGGTCGTGGTGACAAGCATAGCCAGTGCTGGTGACGGTCAGGCGCTCTCCTCGATGCAGCACCGCCGACGGCCGGATCTGCAGTGACAGTGGATTGCAGATGGGTGGACCGCACCATGACACGACAGCGCACCGCAGCCGCTCGCCGAACACTAGGACGACGGCCGCCACGGGCACGATGACGACCATGGCACCAGCCAACACCCACCAGCGATGCTGATCGCCCTGTTGCTGCTCGGCCAAGGTCAGAACCAGGACGTGTTGATGCCCGGCGGGTTCGGTTGCCGGGCCGCGTTCTGGGTCACCGCACCGATGACGCCTCTCACTGAGTCGTCGACTGACACGCCGGTCTGGTCGGCGAGCAGGTACACCAGGTAGGCCACTTCGGCGAGATGACCGGACCAGGGACCTGCTATCCGAAACGGCCGCCGGCCACCCTCGGTCGATTCGTCCGCGTCACGTGCCAGGTTGCCCAACGCGGCCTGCAGTTGCAGCAGCAGGGCGGGAGCGGTGGAGTGCGCGCCGGCCTGGTCGGCGGCGGTGGCAACGTCAGTCTGTAGATCGGTCACAGCACTGAAAGCTAGCAGTGCAGCTCGTACGGTGAGACGAAATACAAATGCTGGTTAGGTAGCGCACCCCGCCCCGGCACCCCGCCCCGGCGCCCCGCCCCGGCACCCCGCCCCGGCACCCCGCCCCGGCGCCCCACCCCGGCGCCCCACCCCGGAGGCGCCCCCCGGCGGCCCCAGAGCGGCTCCGCAACGGCACCCTGACCGTGGCTGCTAGATCACAGGCTGACGGTTCGCTGTCTGCCGCGACTAGGCTTCACGCCGTGATCGATCCATCCGGAGCTCCGCGCCTGAGGGTTGCGGTGATCGGAACCGGCCGGGTCGGCTCGGTGCTCGGTGCCGCGCTGAGTCGCGCAGGACACTTCGTCGCTGCCGCCACCGGTGTGAGCGACGAGTCCGTGGAGCGTGCCCGCCGGCTGCTCCCGGGGGTCGAGATGCTGCCGGCGGACGAGGCGGCGGCGCTGGCCGATCTGGTGCTGATCACGGTCCCGGATGACCAGCTGGGCGATCTCATCCAGGGGCTGGCACGCACCGGGACCTGGCGTGCCGGTCAGCTGGCCGTGCATACCTCCGGTGCTCACGGGATCGGGATCTTTGAACCGGCGGCAGCCCTCGGTGTGGTGGGAATGGCGCTGCATCCGGTGATGACTTTTGCCGGCCGTCCGGAAGATGTTCAGCGACTAGACGGGGCGGCCTTCGGGGTGACCGCCACTGACGAGTTCCGGCCGGTGGCCGAGACTTTGGTGATCGAGATCGGCGGTGAACCGGTGTGGATCCCGGAAGCCGCCCGCGCGCGCTATCACGCCGCGCTGTCGATGGGTTCGAATCACCTCGTGACGCTGGTCAACGATTCGGCCGACGTGCTGCGCTCGGCGGGGGTGGAGTCGCCGGAGCGGCTGCTTGCCCCGTTGCTATCGGCCTCGTTGGACAACGCACTGCGGATGGGTGATGACGGGCTTACCGGTCCGGTCGTGCGTGGCGACAGCGCCACGATCCGCGCTCACCTGCGGGCGCTGGCCGGCACTGCGTACCTGCACCCGTACCTCGCGATGACGATCCGGACGATGCAGCGGGCGCTCGCCGCGGGCCGACTCACCGAGCAGCAGTGCGAGGAACTGGTGAGCGTCCTAGAAGCCGTTGAGAATTCGCCCGAAGGCGACAGCGAGTGAGCATCGAGGGAGCGCTAGCGAGTGAGGCGCGGAGCGAGCGCGGAGCCGAGCAATTATCCGAAGGCGACAGCGAGTGAGGCGCGGAGCCGAGGAATTCGCCCGAAGGCGACAGCGAGTGAGCATCGAGGGAGCGCTAGCGAGTGAGGCGCGGAGCGAGCGTGGAGCCGAGCAATTATCCGAAGGCGACAGCGAGTGAGCATGCGCGTGGTTTCGTCCCGCTCTGCCCTGGCCGAGGCGCGATCCCAACTGCAGGGATCGGTCGGGCTGGTGCCCACGATGGGTGCCCTGCACGCCGGCCACGCCGCGCTGATCGAGGCCGCCCGTCGCAGCTGTGACGCGGTCGTGGTCAGCATCTTCGTCAACCCGATGCAGTTCAGCCAGGCGACGGACCTCGACCGCTACCCGCGACCGATCGGCACGGATCTTGCGCGCTGTGCAGAGCTCGGTGTCGATCTGGTATGGAATCCGGATGTCGACACCGTCTACCCGAACGGTCCGGCGCAGGTCCGGGTCACAGCCGGCGCCCTCGGTGAGCAGCTCGAGGGCCCGAACCGGCCCGGTCACTTCGACGGTGTCCTCACCGTTGTGACCAAGCTGCTGGCCGCGGTCCGTCCGCAGCTGGCCTTCTTCGGCGAGAAGGACTACCAGCAGCTGACCCTGATCCGACGGCTGGTGGCCGACCTGGACATCGACACCCGAATCGAGGCGGTCCCCACGGTTCGGGACCCGGACGGCCTGGCGTTGTCGAGCCGCAACGTGTTCCTGAGCGACCTGGAGCGACAGCAGGCGCTGGCGTTGATCAAGGCGCTGCGCGCCGGTCAGGCCGCAGGAACGGACCCCCCGGTCCAGATGGCGAATCGATCTGCGGGAGTGTTGGTTGCCGCCGGTACGGTGCTGGACATGGCTGAAGGAGTGGACGTGGATTACCTCGAACTGCGGGATCCGGACCTGGGCGCGGCGCCGGCCAGCGGCCCTGCCAGGTTGCTGGTCGCCGCCCGAGTGGGCAGCACCAGGCTGATCGACAACGTGGCGATCGAGCTCGTCTGATGAACCTGCCGCAACGACTGCTCGCGCCCGCCCCCGGCTGGATCGTCGAAACCGACGTCGTGGTGGTGGGCTCGGGTATCGCCGGGTTGACCACCGCGCTGCGCATTGCCGGCTCGGCGTTGCCGACCGCCGCCGACCGGGTCGCGGCATCGTCCGGGCTCCGGGTCATGGTGGTCACCAAGGACGTGCTGGCGGCAGGTTCCACCCGCTGGGCGCAGGGTGGCATCGCCGCGGCGCTGGGACCGGACGATTCACCGGCAGAGCACCTGCAGGACACGCTCGTCGCCGGCGTCGGACTGTGCGACCGGGATGCCGTCGCCGTGTTGGTGGACGAGGGCCCGCAGGCGGTACGTGAGCTGATCGCGCTGGGCGCGCGCTTCGACCGTTCGGCCAGCGGGGAGCTCTCGCTGACCCGCGAGGGCGGACACCACCGGGACCGGATCGCCCACGCAGGCGGGGATGCAACGGGTGCCGAGATCGAGCGGGCCCTGGTGGCGGCGGTGCTCGGCAACCCCGGTATCGAGGTGATCGAACACGCGCTGGTGCTCGACCTGCTGCCCAGCGCCGATGGCAGTGTCGGCGCGGTGACCCTGCACGTCATGCACGAAGGTCAGCTGGATGGCGTGGGGGCGGTACGCGCAAAGGCGATAGTGCTCGCCACCGGCGGCATCGGCCAGGTGTACGCAGCGACCACTAACCCACCGGTGTCGACTGGCGACGGGGTGGCGGCGGCGCTCCGCGCGGGTGCGGTGGCGCGGGACCTGGAGTTCGTGCAGTTCCACCCGACGGTGCTCTGGTTGGGCGGAGCCGCCGCCGGACAGCAGCCGCTGGTGAGTGAGGCCGTCCGGGGTGAAGGGGCATTTCTCGTCGATGCGGACGGGGTCCGATTCATGCAGGGCCAGCACGAGCTGGCCGATCTGGCGCCGCGCGATGTGGTGGCCAAGGCGATTCTGCGGCGGATGCGCGAGACCGGTGCCGAACACATGTGGCTGGACGCTCGCCACTTCGGCGCGGAGAAGTGGCGGGTTCGATTCCCGACGATTCTCGCGACGCTCACGTCGCTCGGGATCGACCCGATCAGCCAGCTGATCCCGGTCGCGCCCGCCTGCCACTACGCCTCCGGCGGCATCGCCACCGACCTGTTCGGCAGGACGTCGGTGCGAGGGTTGTATGCCTGCGGCGAAGCCGCTTGCACCGGTGTGCACGGGGCAAACCGGCTCGCGTCGAACTCCCTGCTCGAGGGTCTGGTCTTCGGACGGCGGATCGCCGCTGACGTACTGCAGACGGTCAGCGCCGCGTTGCATCCCCCCGAGCTGGGCGTGGACGTGCGTGGAGCGGGTCTGTCGGCTGCCAACACCAGAGCACCGCTGCAGGCCGAGATGTCGCTGGACGCGGGCGTGCTGCGCGACGCCGCCGGGCTGAACCGAGCCACCGCCACGCTCGGCAAGCTGTCGGCCCAGCGCAGCAGCGATCCCCGCACCGAGACCTGGGAGGCGACGAACCTGCTGACCGTTGCGAGCGCGCTGCTCGCGGCAGCCAGGAGTCGCCAGGAGACGCGCGGCTCGCACTGGCGTGAGGATTACCCTGATCGTGACGATGAAAACTGGCTCGGCCATGTGGACCTGCGGCTCGGGCCGGACGGCATGATCCTGACCGACTACGTGCCTGCTGCGCCCGCGGCCGCGGAGGTATCCGTCTGATGGTGTCGACACAGACCTTGCACGCCCTGGTGGCGGCCGGCCTTGACCCTGCCCGGGTGGCGGAGTTGGTGACCACCGCGCTCGCAGAGGACCTGGCCGACGGCCCGGACATCACCACCTCAGCCACCATCGGCGCTGCCCAGCAGGGCACGGCTGATACCGTGCCCCGCGAGGCCGGCGTGGTGGCGGGTTTGCCGGTCGCGGCGCTCGTCTTCGAGCTGGTTGGCGAGGACCGCGTCACCGTCGAGATCCTGGCAGCGGACGGGGACATCGTCGAGCCGGGTGAGGTGCTGCTGCGCGTCGCCGGACCGGTCCGCGATCTGCTGACCGCCGAACGCACCGCGCTGAACCTGCTGACCCATCTTTCCGGGGTGGCGACCCTGACCCGGCTGTGGGTCACCGCGGTTGCCGAGACCGGTGCGCAGATTCGCGACACCCGCAAGACCACCGCCGGCCTGCGGGCCCTGGAGAAGTACGCGGTGCGCTGCGGAGGTGGGGTGAATCATCGGATGTCCCTGTCCGATGCGGCGCTGATCAAGGACAACCACGTGGCGGCGGCGGGCTCGGTGAGCCGCGCCTTCGCGCTGGTCAAGGCGGCAGCGCCTGAACTGCCAGTCGAGATCGAGGTGGACACGGTCGCCCAGTGCGTCGAGGCCATCGAGGCGGGCGCGGACCTGATTCTGCTCGACAACATGTCCGTCGCCGAGCTGCGCGAATGTGTTCGGCTGGCGGGTCAGGCGAGCCCGCGGGTCCGGTTGGAGGCGTCCGGTGGCCTGAGCCTGGCAAACGCTGCCGCGGTTGCCGGGACCGGCGTGGACTATCTGGCGGTGGGCGCACTGACGCATTCGGCGAAGGTGTTCGACATCGGACTGGACCTCACCGGACTTGACCACGGCGGTCTGGGTGCTGCCGAAGAAGCGAACCGGACAGGGGCCACCTGATGTTGCTCGCGATCGATATCGGCAACACGAACACCGTGCTCGGTGTCTTCGACGGAGAGACTTTGGTTCACTCCTGGCGGGTGAAAACGGATTCACGCAACACCGCGGACGAGCTGATGCTGACCTACCGCGGACTGCTGCAGGACGTGCCCATCACCGCAATAGCCGCCTGCTCCACGGTGCCGGCGGCCCTGCGCGAGCTGCGCACCATGCTCCACCGCTACTGGCCCGACGTCCCCACGGTGCTGGTCGAACCCGGGATCAAGACGGGCGTCGCGTTGCTCTTCGACAACCCCAAGGAGGTCGGCGCGGACCGGATCGTCAACACTCTCGCCGCCCATCACCTGGTGGACGGTCCCGCCATCGTGGTCGACTTCGGTACCTCCACCAACTTCGACGTGGTGAGCGGTAAAGGCGAGTTCCTCGGCGGTGCGCTGGCACCGGGGATCGAGATCTCGCTCGACGCGTTGGCCGCCCGCGCCGCGCAATTGCGCAAGGTGGAACTGGTCAAACCGCGTTCACCGATCGGCAAGAACACCGTCGAGGCCCTGCAGTCGGGAATCCTCTACGGCTTCGCCGGTCAGGTGGACGGCCTGGTGCGGCGGATCGCCGCGACCCTCGTGCCCGATGATCCCGGCAGCATCGAGGTGATCGCCACCGGGGGCTTGGCACCGCTCGTGGTCGAACACGCCGACACCGTGACGCGGCATGAACCCGATCTGACGCTGATCGGCCTGCGCCTCATCTACGAGCGCAACAGCTGACGGGTTCAGCCGGTCACAGCCACCCGCGCTGGTCGGCTTCCCGGTAGGCCTCGGCCCGGTTACGTACGCCGGTCTTGGCAATCGCTGCGGAAAGATAGTTGCGGACGGTGCCCTCGGACAGGAACAGCTTCTGCGCGATATCTGCCACCGTGGCGCCGTCCCGCGACGACACCAGAACGTCGCGCTCCCGGCCGGTCAGCGGCGAGGCGCCACCGGCCAGCGTGGCTGCTGCCAACGCCGGATCGACCACCCGGGCACCGGCGGCGACCCGGCGCACGGCGTCGGCCAGCTGCTCGGCCGGAGCGTCCTTCACCACGAAGCCGAGAGCGCCGGACTCCATCGCCCTGCGTAGATACCCTGGCCGGCCGAAGGTCGTCAGGATGATCACCCGGGTGGCCGGCACCTCGTGCGACAGTGCGGCGGCGGCCGCCAACCCGTCCAGGCCGGGCATCTCGATGTCGAGTAGCGCCACGTCGGGGCGGTGCTGCCTGGCGGCGGCGACCACCTCGTCGCCCCGACCGACCTCCGCGACAACCTCGAAGTCCGGTTCCAGGCCGAGCAGTGCCGCCAGCGCTGAACGGACCAGTCCCTGATCATCGGCCAGCAGCAGTCGGATCTTCGCCGTCATCGCGTGCCCAGCTCGACCAGGATGCGCCAACCGGGCTGCTGCTCACGGGCACCCGCCACCAGCTGGCCGTCCGCGGCAGCCACCCGTTCGCCGAGGCCGAGCAGACCGCTGCCGCCCTGGCCCGGTGTCCTGACGGAGCTGCCCGCTGCGCGGCCGATTCCGTCGTCCAGGATCTCGATGGACCTTTCGGCTAACCGGATCTCGCAGGTGCTGGCGCGGGAATGGCGAACCACGTTCGTCACTCCTTCGCGCACCACCCAGGCGAAGAGTTCGGAATCGGTGCTCGGCACCGAGTCGATGGCGCTCGGGATCTGGGCGGTGATGCCGGCGGCTCGCAGCACCTCGCGGGCGGCCGCCAGTTCGTTGCCCAGGGTCACCTCACGGTAGCCCGCCACCGCCGCCCGGACGTCGGTGAGCGTGGCTCTGGCGAGCGCCTCCACCTCGGCGATCTCGGCGGCGGCACGGGCGGGATCGAGCTCGCTCAGGCGGTGAGCGAGGCTGGCCTTGACGGTGATGGTGGTCAGCGAGTGGCCGAGTAGATCGTGCAGGTCACGGGCGATCCTGGTCCGTTCGCCCTCGGCCGCCAGTCGGGCCACCTCGGCGCGGGCATCCTGCAGCGCCTCGTTGGTGCGGACGATGCCGAAGAAGGCGAACATCGCCAGCGCGACGATCCCGACACTGATCGCGGTACCCGGTTGCAGTCCGGCGTGCCATGAGGGGATCAGTACCGGCAGGAACAGCGCAACCGCGATCAGCCCCACGATCAGCGGAATCGCCCGTTGATACAGCGAGGCGACGCTCATCACCCCGATGTACGTCAGCATCGGCAGCGCGTCCTGATGGGCCAGCGGAAGCTCCAGCAGGAACAGCACCACCAGCGCGGCGTACCAGCGCCAGAATTCCCGGTACCGACCGCCGGTTCCCGAGGCGGTACAGCCGATGTAGCAGACCGCGAACAGCGCGAGGATGGTCATGCCCAGCCAGGTCAACAGGCCGTCGGTGTCGCTGAGGACGCCCGCCACGGTCTGCACCAGGTAGATCAGGAAGACCGCCGGAAACACCAGCCGCATCCAGCCCTTGGGCCAGGGGCTGACCAGCCGGCGCAGGGTGAACCGTCGTGCGAGGGGGCGGGAGCTGGCCATGTTGCTGCTCAATGTAATTGCCGTGACAAGCTCAGGCGCGCTTGGTGTCTGACTGGTACGCCCTGGCGGCGAGCGCCCCGAACGCGGCGGTCCACAGCAGCACCACCAGCCAGGCCTTGAGCGGCCAGCCGCTACCACCGACGCCGATGTGCCCCGCCTGCACGATCCAGTACGACGGCGTCCAACTGCCTATGGTGGCGATGATTCCGGTGCCTAGTGGGAACCAGGACCCGCCGGCGATGGCGAACAGCGACATGCTGCCGCCCATCAACGGGCCCATCGCGTCCTGGGAGAAGGTGTGGCCCGCCCAGATGCCGATTGCCGCGAACGGAACGAGCCCGATCAGGATCAGCACGGTGGTCACCACCCAGTGCGCC
>JBBQFE010000100.1:0-8611 GCA_038321605.1 Mycobacteriales bacterium
GAGGGGTGCGACACCAGCGCGGACTCGACCTCGGTGGTGGAGATCCGGTGACCGGAAATGTTCATCACGTCGTCGACCCGCCCCAGTAGCCACAGATCGCCGTCGGAGTCCTTCTTCGCACCGTCGCCTGCGAAGTAGTAACCCTGGTCGCGAAAACGCGACCAGTAGGTCTCGACGAAGCGGTCGTTGTCATGCCAGATGCCACGCCGCATGGACGGCCACGGCTCGGTCAGCACCAGTAGTCCACCGCCGCCATTGCCTACCGGATGCCCCTCGTCGTCGACCACATCCACCGAGATCCCCGGCAGACCGGTCATCGCCGAGCCTGGCTTGGTTGCGGTCACCCCCGGCAGCGGGCTGATCATCATCGCGCCGGTCTCGGTCTGCCACCAGGTGTCCACGATCGGGCACCGGTCACCACCGATGACCCTGCGGTACCACATCCACGCCTCCGGGTTGATCGGTTCGCCGACCGAGCCCAGCACCCGCAGCGCCGACAGGTCGAACTTCGCCGGGATGTCCTCGCCCCACTTCATGAACGTGCGGATCGTGGTGGGTGCGGTGTACAGCAGCGAGACCTGGTACTTCTCCGCGATCTCCCAGAACCTGCCCTGGTGGGGTGTGTCCGGCGTGCCCTCGTAGATGACCTGGGTGGCGCCGTTGGCCAGCGGGCCGTAAACGATGTAGGAGTGCCCGGTCACCCAGCCGATGTCGGCGGTGCACCAGTAGACGTCGGTGTCCGGCTTCAGGTCGAACGCGGCGTTGTGGGTGTAGGCGACCTGGGTCAGATAACCGCCGGTGGTGTGCAGGATTCCCTTGGGCTTGCCGGTGGTGCCCGACGTGTACAGGATGAACAGCGGGGTCTCGGCATCGAAGGCTTCGGCCTGGTGGGTCTCCGGCTGCGCCTGCATCAACGCCGACCACCACAGGTCCCGGGCGTCGTCCCAGTCGACCTCGTTGCCGCCGCGCTCGACCACCAGCACGTGCGAGACGTTGGTGGGTCCCTTGGCCAGCGCCTCGTCCACGATCGGTTTGAGCGCGAACACCTTGCCCCTGCGGTACCCACCGTCGGCGGTGATCACGAGGCTGGCATCGGCATCGATGACCCGGTCATAGATGGCCTGCGCCGAGAAGCCGCCGAAGATCACCGAGTGGATGGCGCCGACCCTCGCGCAGGCCAGCATCGCGACTACCGCCTCGACGCTCATCGGCAGGTAGATCGCGACCCGGTCACCCTTCGCCACCCCGAGTGAGGTCAGGGCGTTCGCCGCCTGCGCGACCAGCACGCCGAGATCTGCGTAGGTGACGGTGCGGGTGTCGCCGGGCTCGCCCTCGAAGTGGATGGCGACCTTGTCTCCGCGGCCGGCCGCGACGTGACGATCCACGCAGTTGACCGACGCGTTGAGGCGGCCGCCGACGAACCACTTCGCGAACGGCGCAGCCGACCAGTCCAGGGTCTCGGTCCACTCCGACTCCCAGTCCAACCTGCGGGCCTGGACGTCCCAGAACGCGAGGCGGTCCGCTGCGGCCTGGTCGTAGGCAGCCGCCGAGTAGTTCGCAGCGGCGGCGAACTCCGGCGACGGTGCGAACCGACGCTCCTCGTGCAGCAGATTGGACAGGCCGTGTTGGCTGTTCGCCTCGGTCATCTCGCTCCTCGTGAGTAGGTGTCCGGTGCCGGTCGCTGTCGATGTCGCCCGACCAGTGACTTTCGACGTTAGCCGCCAGCGTCGTCGAGCAGAAGGCCGCGCCCCGCCGGACGCCGGTTCGGTGCCCCGACCCGCGTTGGTTACCGTTCGGTACGTGAGCATCGACCCGCTGGCCCCACTGGAAGAACTGCCCGGGATCGCCGACGCGGTGGCGGACAGCCGCCGGGCGGTGGACGGGCTGCTCGGCAATCGGGTGTTGCGCCGTAAGTCTTCGGAGGTCTCGGCCGAATCGTTGCTGCGTGGCGCGTGGGCATCAGCGGTGCTGGCGGGGTCGGCGGCGACCCTGGATGAGGTGCGGGCAGGCACCGCCACGGACCCGATCATGCAGGGGTCGCTGCGGGTCTCGGTGGAGCTGGCGACGCTCGCCGACACCTGGCGCACCGCGCACCGACAGGTGCTGGCCAGGTTGCATGCGCTCGCCGCGGCCGACCTGGCCGAGCCGGACCAGCTCGGACGACCGCGGCCCGATCGCGAAGTGGCGCACCGACTGGACATTCTCGCCGACGTGCTCGCCTCGACCACCGCGCCCGCTGTCATCGTCGCCGCCGTGGTGCAGGCCGAGATCCTTTCCCTTGACGCCTTCGCGCCCGCGTCCGGAATCGTGGCCCGCGCAGCGGCCAGGCTCACCCTGATCGATCGCGGCCTGGACCCGAAGTCGCTGGTGGTGCTGGAGGTGGGTCACCTCGAGCAACGTGCGCAGCTGGCGCTGGCCCTGGACGGGTACCGGGCGGGTGCACCCGCGGGGGTTGCCGGCTGGTTGCAGCATTGCTGCACCGCCGTGGAACTGGGAGCGCGGGAATCGCTGGCAATTTGCGAGGCGATTCAGCGCGGATGATGCCGTTTGCTGGCAGGCTGTGGCCATGCCCAGCGACCCGCCCGCCTCAGCAGACCAGAACGGCCCAGCAGACCAGAACGGCTCAGCAGACCAGAACGGCTCAGGAGACCTAGAGGGCTCGGGGGACCTGCCGACCGACGGTGTGCAGCCTGCGCCGGAGGACCTGAACACGACAGCTGTTTCGCCTGCTGCGCCACCGCCGGAGGCCGTGCCGCCGGACGCCGCGCCGCCGGTCTACCCTCCCGGCCCACCGCCCGGGTACGCGCCGCAGGGACCGCCGCCCGGGTACCCACAGCAGGGCCCACCGCCTGGGTATGCACAGCAGGGCCCACCGCCCGGGTACCCACCGCAGGGCCCACCCCCCGGTTACGCGCCGCAGGGCCCACCGCCCGGGTACGCGCCGTCCCCTCAGTACGGGGGCATCGCGGGGTACGGAGCTCAGCCGATGTACGGGCAACCGGTCGATCCCGCCGCACCGTACGGCCGCCACCCGATCACAGGAGAGCCGCTGTCGGACAAATCGAAGCTGGTGGCCGGCCTGCTGCAGCTCTTTGCCGGTGGCTTCGGAGCCGGTCGGTTCTACACCGGCCACACCGGCATCGCGGTCGCGCAGTTGCTTACCTGTGGCGGCTGCGGGATCTGGGCGATTGTCGACGCCATCATGATCTTCATGGGTAACGTCCGCGACTCCAACGGCCGTCCGCTGCGTGACTGAGCCGGCTCGTGAAACCGAAGTCACCATGTCCGCGCGACTGAGCGCCGCGGCCGCCCGGTCGGTGGTGGCCGGTGCCCGCCGGGCGCAGCTGGCCCTCGGTGCGCTGCTGCTGTCGGCGGCGACGATCTACACGGTGCGCGTGAACCCGCATGACTCGTCCACCGTCCTTCCGCTGTGTCCCACCAAATTGGTGACCGGGCTGGACTGCCCTGCCTGCGGTGGCCTGCGCCTGGTGCACGATGCCGGCCACGGAAATTTCTCGGCGATGGCGCACGACAACCTGATGTTGCTGGCGTTGTCGCCGGTCATCGGGTGGCTGCTGGTGCGATTGGCGATGGGGTTCGCCAGAGGTGAGCCGACCGCGCTGCCGCGCTGGTTCGGTTGGTCGATGCTGGGACTCGCCATCGGCTGGACGGTCATCCGGAACCTGCCCGGCTGGCCGCTCAAACCCACGACGTACTAGCGGTCAGATCGAGCAAAGGCGAGAGGGCATCACGCCCTTGGCGCGATGCCCTCTCTGCGGGCAATCGGGTTACCATGCGTGCACCTGGTCAAGGTCAGGCGCGGGCCGGTAGGTCCGCGTCGACAGCCGTCAGCGTGGCGTAATCGCCGCGTGGGTGCCCGTTTGTCCACTGGCGGAATCCACGACCGGTGGGGGCTGGACCGCCATAGCCGGACGAAGATTCCGTACCCCTATTCGTACTCCCTGCCGCTGGCACAAGCAATAGATTCGCCTTGAAAACAGTGGGAAATCCAGTTCTCAGTTCGCCGGGTGGCGCCGGGAATGGCTGTACCAGGCGAGCACCGCGGCACCGGCAAGTGCGCCTGCGACCGCCGCGGTGGTGCTTGCTCGCGGCGGTTTCAGGCCGGACAACCGCTCACGCAGTGGTACGGCATTGGTGAATGCCAGCACCGGCCAGCCGTTCTCGGCAGCGAGTTTGCGCAGGGCTTTGTCGGGGTTGACCGCGAAGGGGTGTCCCACCGACTCGAGCATCGGCGCGTCGGTGATCGAGTCGGAGTAGGCGAAACAGTCAGCCAGGTCGTACCCGCGTTCGAGCGCCAGTTCGCGCAGGCCCGCCGCCTTCTGCGGCCCGTAGGCGTAGAAGGCGATCTCTCCGGTGTACTTGCCGTCGGCCACCACCATCCGGGTCGCGATCACGTCGTCGGCGCCCACCATCTCGCCGATGGGCCTGACCACCTCGTCGCCGGAGGACGAAATGATCACGACGTCGCGCCCGGCCGCCTTGTGCTCGGCGATTAGTTCGACGGCCTCGTCGTAGACGAGCGGATCGATGATGTCGTGCAGCGTCTCGTTCACGATATCGCGGATCTGCTGCACATCCCAGCCGCTGCACATGGCCGTGAGGTAGTCGCGCATCCGGTCCATCTGGTCCTCGTCGGCACCGGCCAGCGCGAACACGAACTGGGCGTACGCGCTGCGCAGGACCGTCCGACGGTTGATCAGGCCGCCCTGATAGAAGGGTTTTCCGAAGGCGAGCGTGCTCGACTTGGCGATGATCGTCTTGTCGAGATCGAAGAATGCCGCAGATCTGGCCACACTTCGAGGATAGACACCACCGGCCGGCAAGCTGGTACCTGCGGCTCGTCCACAGCTGGCGGCGTCGTCCACAGTTTGGTCCGCTGCCCATCTGCCGGCGACCGTGTGCGCGAGTGTGGTGCGCATGGGTGGCGGAACAGTGATCGGTGTGTTGGCAGGTTGCGGCGGAGCCGGCGCCAGTGTGTTCGCGGCGGTGCTCGCCGGTTGCGCCGCGGCAGTCGGACCCTCGCTCCTGGTCGATTGTGACGCCATGGGCGGCGGCATCGACGTGCTGCTGGGCTGCGAGCAGGTTCCCGGGCCGAGGTGGCGGCAGGTCCGGTTGGGCGGCGGCGACCTGGATTCGGGGGTGCTGCTGGGCTCCCTCCCCCGCTGGGAGGATGCGTGCTTCCTGGCGGCCGACGACACCGCAGCCTTGGATCCGGACACGGTCCGGACGGTGGTGGTGGCCGGAGCTCAGCAGGCAACCGTGGTGCTGGACCTGCCGAGGTGGCCATCCAAGCTGCGGGCGACCGCACTGGCGTGCTGCGACCGGATCCTGCTGGTGGTCCCGGCGGAGGTCCGGGCGGTCACTGCTGCCGCCTTCCTAGTCTCGGGTCTGCCGCCCGATCGGGTGGCGGTGGCGGTGCGCGGGGTGTGCAGAAGCCTGCCTGCTGACCGCATCGGCTCCCTGCTCGGTCTGACGGTGGTGGGCCACCTGCCGTACGACCCGGCCAGCCTGCGTCCGGGTGGTCTGCAGCTGTCCAGAATCCGCCGAGGTACCCGTGCGGTCGCGCAGACCGTCCTGACGGCCAGCCCGGTCACGGAGTCGGCGGCGTGAGACCGACAACTACCGCTGCCGACCGCCCGCCGCTGGTGGATCGGGTGCGATTGCGGCTCGCTCAGGAGTCTGCCCGATCTGGCGGTTTCGACACCGCAGGCGCTGAATCCACGCTGCTCTCCGAGGCTGCCCTGGTGGTGGATGCCGGTGCACTGGCCGAGCTGTCGGCCACCCTCTCGGCCGAGCTCGTCGGAGCGGGTCCGCTGGAGCACCTGCTGGGGCTGCCTGGTATCACCGATGTACTGGTCAACAGTGCCGACGAGGTCTGGATCGATCGTGGCAACGGTCTCGAACACGCCCCGGTGCGCTTCGGCTCGGACGCGTCGGTACGGTCGCTGGCCACCCGGTTGGCGGCCCAGGCCGGTCGCCGACTAGACGATGCGGCACCCTTCGTCGATGCGGTGTTGCCCGACGGCACCCGGCTGCATGCGATCCTGCCGCCGTTGGTGTTGCATCCGGTGATCTCGCTGCGGGTGCTGGCCCGGCGGCGGTTGTCCCTGGCCGACCTGGTGCAGCTGGGCATGTTCTCGCAGGACCTGGCTGACCTGCTCCGAGCGGTCATCGCGGCTCGGCTGACGGTGCTGATCAGTGGCGGTACGGGGACCGGCAAGACCACCTTGCTGTCGGCCCTGCTGGCCGAGGTTCCGGCCTCGCAACGGATCATCACCGTCGAGGACGCAGCCGAGTTGACGATCGAGCATCCGCACGTGGTCGCGCTGCTGGCCCGGTCAGCGAATGCGGAGGGTGCCGGCGCGGTGGAGATGCGGGAGCTGGTCCGCCAGGCACTCCGGATGCGCGTTGACCGGTTGGTGGTCGGGGAGTTCCGGGGCCCGGAACTCGTCGACCTGCTCGCCGCCCTGAACACCGGCCATTCAGGCGGGGCCGCCACCGTGCATGCCAACTCCGTGCGCGATGTGCCCGCCCGCCTCGTCGCCCTGGCGGCGCTGGCCTCGATGACAGCTGACGTGCTGGCGGCCCAGGCGGCGAGCGCCCTGGATCTCGTGGTCCAGGTCGAGCGCAACTGCGACGGGCTACGGCAGGTGGCCGAGATCGCGCTGTGGCCTCGGGCCTCGGGCCGCTGCACTCCGGGTGCCGAGGCCGGCGATGTCGTCTTGCCGGTCTGGTCACGTTCGGTAGGTCTCGGTCCGGGCGCGGCGGTGCTCGCAGGGCGGCTGGTAGCTGCCGGTGCCGACCTACCCGATCTGCTGAGCGGCGCCCGTTGATCGGCGGCGAGGGTTGATGAGCGGCGTCGGATGGTTGATGTTCGCGTCGGCCGCGTTGCTGGTGCCCAACTCCGACCGGCTGCGGAGCAGGCTCGGCTGGCTCGAGCGCGAGCGGATCGGGACTGCGCCGGCCGGGTTGCTCGAGATCACAGACGCCAGTCTGTGGCGTGAGGAATCGCGGTCGCGGCGTGAGCTTTCCAGTCGAGCGTTGGGCTCGCGGGTGTCGAAGGGTCGCGTGCTTTCGACGGTGGCGGCAGTTGCCCTCGCGGTCCTCCTGGCAGTGTTTGTGGGAATGACCGTCTGTTCGCTCGCCCTCACCACCTACCTGGTGCTGGGCCGGTGCTGGCGGCTGCTAGCAGACGATCGGCTGGCCGAGCGGTCCCGGTCGGATCTGTGCCGGACTGTCGCGGCACTGCAGGACGAATGTGCCGGTGGTGCATCCACCCCGGCGGCACTATCCGCCGTCGCACCGGCGGCAGGCGGCCACCGGAACAGGTTCCTCGCCGCGGCGAGGGCGGCGGCCGGTGGCGGCGACCCCGCTACTGCCTTCGAGGCGGGACTCGGCGACGGTGGCCTCCGTGCGATCGCAATGGCCTGCCGGGTTTCGACCGTGAGCGGTGCCGCCCTGGGCTTGGTGCTGCAGGGCGCCCTGCTCGATCTGGAGGCCGACCGGACGGTTCGCCGAACGGTCACTGCCTCGCTGACCGGGCCGCGCACCTCGGCGGCGCTGCTGGCGCTGCTGCCGCTGGTCGGCTTCGCGATGGGGTTCGCGATGGGAGCCGATCCGGTCCGGATCCTGCTGCACACGCCCGTGGGCCTGGCCAGCCTGACCATCGGCACCCTGCTGGATCTGGCGGGCCTGGCGTGGACCGTGACTGCGACCCGTCGGGCACAGCCGTGACGCCGCTGCTGTGGTGTGCGCTGTCCGGCGCGTTGTGGCTGGGCCTGCCCGCCTGGACCCCGCCGGCCGCTCAGCTGCAAATCGGCTACCACCGTCGTCCACGACACCGATCCGGGAGGGGCGGCTCCGTTTCGACCGTCGTCCGCTCGATCAGACGCCGAATGCGGGCGCACCTCCCGCGTCGGCGCCGATGCCCGCCGGATGCACGTTCTGCCGGGCTCCTGCTCGATCTGATAGCGGCAGCGCTGGCTGCGGGTGCGCCGGTCGACGCGGCGATCCTGGCGGTGACGGACACCCTTCCCGCATCTGGCACGCCTCCCGCATCTGGCACGCCTCCCGCATCTGGCCGCTCGCCGGTCACCGCCACTTCCCGTGCATCCAGGGCGGCCGCCGGTCAGGAGGACGGCTTCCGCGCAGCTGCGGATCCGCTTCGGACCGTGGGCAGACTTCTTCGGCTCGGGGCCGAGCCTGCCGCCGCCTGGGCGACGCTCACGGAGGTAGGTTGCTACCGCTCGGTGGCCGTGGCGGGCCAACGGTGCGCCGACAGCGGGGCGCGCCTGGCTGGCGCGCTGCGCGCCGGCGCCGCGGAGCTACGGGCCCAGCGCCGGGACGCAGCCGTGGCCAAGGCTGAAAGGGTCGGCATCTGGTCGTTGTTGCCGCTGGGGCTCTGCTTCCTGCCGGCCTTTGTCTGTATCGGCGTCGTTCCGGTGGTCATCGGTGTCGCTTCACCGATCCTTTCGCGTGCAGGTCCCTGAAACCGCACCTTGGTACCGTGGGGCCATGCCGCAGGCCCAGTCCAGTTCGATATGACGGCTGAACCGCAGACAGACACCTCGGCGGCCGCAGCCCCCACCGA